>JAUUVJ010000350.1 GCA_030589605.1 Candidatus Hodarchaeota archaeon
ACACTCATGAATTCTACCATCAAGGACAAGTTTTTTTTATCCTTACTTATTTTAGAGGACTCCCTATTGTCATAAAATCACAATTGGAATCTTAATTTCGATAGAATACCTTTATCACTTCTTAAGACTAGTTTATGTTGGATAATTTTTTCTTATAAAGTTGTTATTTGATCATTTTAACCCTTTTAAGAATAGTAAAAAAATATCTAAGGATTTAAATTCATATTCTTCTTAAAAAAGGGTATTATTTTTATTTGAACTAACATATGCAATTAATAAAATTCGGAGGATTTTTACTAGTAAGGTTAAAAATGAAAGCACAGTATTATATATCTAGATTGATATTGATCTATAAATGAATTGAGGGATTGAATGTGTTTCGTCTTGAAATAATCACAAAAACTGGCCTTCTAGTTTTTTCACATGATTTTGTCAAAGATAGGGATTCAGAGGATGAAGATCACGACTTACAGGCTGGATTGACATCTGCAGCAATAAGTGCTCTAAGAGAAACACAAGGTGAAACAATAACGGAAATTAAGCATTTTGATTATACTCTTTTCCTCTACGAAGGCATTTTAGCTTATGGAATTCTAACTGTTCGGGAAACGGGCCTTAAATTCAAAGATTTTCTTAGAAAACTCGTTCTCAAATTCGAAATTCAATTCAGTACCGAATTACATTCCGAAACGTTAGTTAAACGAATGGATTTTGAGATCTATAGAGAAAATGTCCTTTCTTTATACAATGAATATTCAGTAATTGATGTAGAGGCGTTAAATCGAGTCCTTGAGGTAATTTCTCAATCCAATGCAACGAATTTTATTATTTATAACGTTGCTAATCTACAACCAATTTTTACTAGTATTCTTGATCATTCGATCAGAGGACAATTGAATAAAATCACCCGTATATTTGAAAGGATAGAAGACCTATGCTTGGCTCAGGAGAACATAACAGAAGAATCTATGACTATTGAATTAAATCTCCCCAATGTAGTTGTAAATGCTATTAGAACTAATATTCATTGGATTGTGAGTTTAACAGATCCAACTCAAATCAACAAAAATATGCTTACATTTGAAACAAACTTGATTAAGAATATTCTTTCGAATCTTTCTTTGTATGATGAAGTTAGTGAAAGTATTCCGATTCAATAATTCGGGAAATTTTATCCTTTCAAATATTAGTTTAATCTTTTTTCACTCTCTGTACTCAAAATTAGTTCCTTTTTTTTCTTTAGTTAGTTAAAAAATAAGATATTTTAGTCAAATTATCCATTTCCTTTGATCTTATAACGAATAAGATGATTACAATTTATTACACGAAGATTAACATTTATACTTATCATAATCGAATGAATTCCGCTATACATTCCTATTTATATGGATGGATACTTTCGTAATAACTAATTCTGAATTTCACATGAGAGTAAGAAGAATGAAAAAAGATGAATTTTTGTCAATCATAAAAGAAAAACAAACTCTTTGGAAGGTTAAACTTGACCAATTTAATGAGCCTGATCATCCTGAATTTTATGGGATTTTAGCAAAGGTTAGTATGCTAGATTATATTATTTCATTGGCAAATCAATTAGAATGCTAAAAATACTTGTACGAATTTATAACAATCAAATGAAGACAAAATATAGCCTTTAAAGTCCTTTAAATGTTAAAAGACAAAATTAGAATGAACGAAAAGGCAATAGATTTTGATAATGTAGTTTTTTAAATCGAGTAATGTGTTGCAATCCTTTTGATATGTTGAATCGTTTCTAGTATAGACTTTACATTCACAGCTTCATTCAAGACAACTAATCTGATAACAGCCTTGTTATCAATCTTTGTAGTAGAAATAGAAAATTTCCCTTCATGTTTGATTTCTTCAAAAATAAATCTTTGAAGTTGATCCAAGTGAGATTTAGGTATGTTTTTAGGTATAATTCGGATACAAAGAACTCCTAATTCTGGTTTATGACATACTTCAATTTCATCATCTTTTTTCAATTCATTATATACAGTTTGAATAGTAATTAAGTTATCATTTAAGCGTTTTCTAAGCCCATCTATACCTGTATATCTTATAGAGGTAACTAGAGGAAGAGCTGATAATGGTCTTGTTGTTGGAGGGGATTTAAGTCCCGGATTAGGTTCTAAATCTTCCTCTCGATTGAAATAATCACCAAAAATGCTATGTCTCCGAAAATCATCTTTTCGTTTTAAAAAAAGCAAGGAGTTTGGAATAACAACTCCTAAAGTTTTGTGAGGATCCCATGTGATTGAATCCACTAGTTCAATGCCGTTAAACAGCGGTTTTTTTTCTGGAACTAAATAATATGATAATCCATAAGCACCATCTACATGACACCAAATATTCAATTTATTACAAAGAGTAGCTATTGGTAATACTGGATCTATGGAACCTGTGGAAGTTGTACCAGCTGTAGCAATTACACAAAAGATATCTTTCTCATCTTTCAATCGTGTTAAAGTTTCTTTTAACGCTTCTATATCCATATGATGGTTTTTATCCACTGGTACCGTAATTATACTTTCTTCTCCGAGACCTAAAACGCGTATAGCATGTTTCAAAGAAAGATGAGCATCAGTTGAAGTCACAGCAACTAATCGATTAAGATCGGGAAAACCTTTAAGCCCATGTTTCCCAAAATCAAATCCATACTTTTTTTCTGCAGTCCAATGGAGTGCTAAATATAAAGCAGATTGATTTGAATAAGTACCACAATACATAAAGGTTGCGTCTGCTTCTGATGAAAGATTAAATAATCGACAAAGAGCTTGACAACACAACTCTTCTAAAACTACTCCTCCAGGTGATACTTCCCATGCAGTAACTCCTTGATTATATTCAAGTGAAATTTCTGCTCCAAATTTACCACCATTATCAGGAAGAAGATTATACATTGATATAAAATGTGGATTGTTGTAATTCATAAGATGAGGTATTAATCGTTGATTTATTATTTTTGAAAGTTCTTTCAATGTTAGTTTTTTTGCTTCAAAGTCTAATAATGGAAGGAGATCTTCTTCTATTTCAGAAGGGGTAGCTCCAGAATAAATACGAGAATCTTTTTTGTCGTTCATCTTGCTTCACTACAAATCTCTAGGACACATGAAAATTCTGCATAGTCTTTATAATTTTGATGATAAATTAATATTTATAAGTTCAAATCAGAGATGAATAGTTTTCTACAGAATAGAGATTCTATCAGCTCTTGATTAATTGCGGACGTTGAAAGTTAATATGATCTGATTGTTCGGATTAGAAAAATCCCCTAATATCTTCCAGAAAAAAGGAATATGGTAGAAAATTTATCTGAAAAAAGATATTGTATTCCTTTGATTATTATTATTAAGCATCAATACTCATAAAATGCAGGTAGAAATCTGATGATTGATTTAAATATTATTAATGGTAAAATCTTTCATGAAAATAGATTAATAGATGCAGGAATAAGCATTCAGAATGGAAAAATAGTAGCAATTGGTAATTCTTCATCACTTCTTAATTCAAACCAAACTATCAATGCTACCGATCGAATAATTTTACCAGGGGGAATTGATGTTCATACACATATATTAGATCTAATTTTTTCATATCGAGAAGATTTTGTGACTGGAACTCAGGCTGCAGCTGCAGGAGGTATTACTACATACCTGGAAATGCCTCTTGGAATTGAAGGAAAAACAGTTCTCGATGTTTTTGATGAACAGCTATACGAGATGCAAAGAAAAAGTTTGGTAGATTATGGACTTATTGGTTCTGCGGGTTATAATACTATCGAAGCAATTTCAAAACAAACTCATAAAGGAGCTATTGCCTTCAAAACATTTATGATTAACCCTTCAGAGGAAACAGCAGAATTAAAAAACCTTGCAGCCAAGAATGATTATTATTTGCTCAAAATTTTTTCTGAAATAGCTAAAACGGGTTTAATCAGTAGTGTTCACGCTGAAAACGACTCTATAATTACTCATGAAATAGATCGATTAACTGCAGAGAATAGAAAAGATTTTCAAGCTCATACTGACTCTAGACCTGCAATCTCAGAAGATGAAGCTTGCTTAAGAGCGATATTCTTAGCTCATCAAACCAATGTGAAATTGAATCTTGTCCATATGAGCTCAAAAGGTGCATTTGAGATTATCAGAATGGCAAAAATGAGAGGATGGGATGTTAGTTGTGAAATAACACCTCATCATCTATTTCTTTCGTCAAAAGATGGAGAAAAAATCGGATCATGGGCAAAAGTTGACCCTCCATTAAGATCAGAAGATCATGTTTTAGCAGCATGGAAAGCACTTAATGATGGAACCATTGATATGATTGCGAGTGATCATTCACCATATAGTGATTCTGAAAAAGATCTAAGTAGTAATAATAACAGTTTTTTTGAGATTGGATCAGGTACAACAGGAATCGAAACAATTCTTCCTATGATGATTCATGCTGTGAATGAAAAAATGACCACCTTAGAACGAGTTGTGGCAACAACATCAACCAACCCAGCAAAAAGGTTTGGATTATTTCCTCGAAAAGGAGTTATTGCGCTAAATTCAGATGCTGATCTTGTTATTGTGAATATGAAAAAAAAATATTCGTTAAGAAACCAAGACCTTTTCACACAACCCAAGATTACAATATTTAATGGAAAAATTCTGCAAGGTAAGATTGAGAAGACTCTTGTTCGTGGAAAAGTTGTATTTGATAATGGAGAATTTTTAGTGGAAAAAGGGTATGGAGAATTCATTACTCCGGCTATTCATTCTTAATTGAGGAGAATTTCGTAAATGAAAGTTAACAGAAATCAAATCTTACTTGATACTAAATTTCCTTTTTTAAATGATGTAATAGAAGAAGCTAAAAATATATCTGAAACTGTAACTATTGGAAAATGTCCTTTCTTAGTC
>JAUUVJ010000251.1 GCA_030589605.1 Candidatus Hodarchaeota archaeon
CCCACTATTAAATGGTTTGATCTATACAAATTTGGCTGGTAAAGACAATAAACAATTCTATCAGTTAATATCCAGAAATGTACAGTATTCTCAAATCCTAAACTATTCGATTAAAACAAAAGAACCTATTTCATACAAAAATGGAAAAGAACTCGTTCAATGGATAATAGAAACTTATGTTAATAAATATCCTGATCAACTAACAGGATCAGGCATTCAACTAGGTATTTTAAAGCCAAATGGATTTGAATGGATTCGAAAAGATTTCGAAAAGTAAAAAACCATCAATTGTCATTATAGACATTTAATTTTAAAAATAGAAAATAAATTCAAAATGAAAATCTTTCACATACAAAACTAGAAATAATTTTCCAAGTTATGAAAAAAGGAGGTATTTGTATAACTTCAATTACTTTATTTACAGCTAGACGGTTATTAGTAATCAAAGAAATGTATAATCAGGCAATATTGTGTCGAATCGATGGATCTGATACTTCTAGAATGATAGCTTGTCATCATTTGGATATGGCTGTTGAATTATTTTTGAAAACAATATTGACATATCTTGATCCTTTAGTAAAAATTAAATTTATTCAATTCCCTGATCTATGGAAAAATACCAATCAAATCTGTCAAAATAAAATGACCTATATCCTTCCTTATGAATCCGATATGATAACATTACATGGTTCTCGTAATCAAGTACAACATCAAGGAAGTGTTCCTTCCTCATCTGATCTATTACAATTTGAAATCTGTGTAAAAAAATTCTTAGATGAAGTGCTTTTAGCGATTTTCTCAAAAAAGCTTGATGATATTTTTTTTGCTGATGTAATTCACAATATACAGATTAAAAACTTCTTGAAAGACGCTGAATTATTACTTATTAGAAATAATTTCAATCAATCCGTTGAGAAAGTATCTGTTGCATTTGAACTCGGAAAACACTACAAAATGAAAGAAATAAAAAAACGTCATGGATATGCTCCAAGTTTGAGTTCTCATATGTCCCCTTTAATTCCTGATTTCAATAACATTGGTTCTAGCTTTGGATCTTTTGGAGGAACTCGAGAAGTTGAATTTTTAGGTCGTGATTTAACAGAAATTAAAAGAGGATTAAATGATTTAGTAAGAGATATGTCTGAAATGAGGAGGACTATATCTAATGAACTTGAATTACTCAGATCAATCAATGACATTTTAATGTTGGGTTTAAACTATTTAGATTACAACAAGTTCAAGAAAATGTCGTATAATGTGTTTAATATCGAATCTCATCCTGATTCTTGGACATCTCGTGATAAAAGCATAAGCAATACTAAAGATGACGCTCTTTTTTGTCTTAATTTCGTTTTTATGGCTCTACAACTTTGGAGAGTATAGGATTTTCCTTTAAAACTAATTAGAAGTTAAAATGACACCATATTTTGTCAGTTATCGGTTTTCCTTTTGATCCTTAAAATTAGGCTGTTCCAATTCAACTAGATCATCCCCAATAATTGCTTCCTCCATTGAGATCTCTTTCATTTTACCTGAATTTTCGTCTGATTTTTCACGTTTAATTCTTATTTGACACGACTCACAATCGGTGTCAGCAATATCATCAGATGTTAAGGAACGAGCTCCGCATTTAACACAAACATAAGATTTTATTTCTGTATTCAATATTTGATGTCTCCTAGTAAAATCATTCAATTAATTATAAAGTTGGTTTTATGGGTTTTTACTACATTAAATTTCATTTGTCATTATGGACATTCAATTTAGAATGAAATTCAGAAATAATTCAAAACTGAAATTCAGGTAACATATTGTACAAATTCAAATTAATGATTCAGGTAACATATTATGTTTTTTTATTCTGTAACCTTTAGTAAGCAATTTTACCATATTAGTTTAAGCTTTGACTAAAAGAATTAATATTTATATGTCTAACTGGAACGTTCCAAGAAATAAATAAAACCTATGTACAAATATGTGATATTAAAAATAAAGAGAGTCCATAACTCAAATAAAAAGAGGAATTGAAGTGAAACTTAAAAAAAAAGAGTGTCCTGAATGTAAAAACGAAACTCCAGTTCTAATGGATACCAAAAAACAAATATATGATTGTCCTGTTTGTAGATGTTTATTCTCAAATGAAAATGAATCTTTAGTAATTATTAGACATGGTTATACTTATAAAGGTTAATTCAACATCTCATGTCGAAATGATTACTATTAGTGAGAAATCATAGGTCCAATTGAAATGTAATATGGTATGATCTTCAAAATTTTTGAATGTATATAAAAGGAATACAAATATTGAAGTTGAAAGTAATTTAATACCTGTTAGTAAAATCGGGGATTAACGATGTCTGCTGAGTGTAACCATCAAACAATCTTCTGCAATTGTACTGAGGAAGAAATTAGAGACGAAAAAAGATCGAACTTATCGTTTAAATTTTCTTACAATCCCAAGATTAAATGTATGTCCTATAGGGTCTAATACATCAAATCCCCCATCATAAGGACGAGGTCTAAGTTCGACTCTACGTACAAAAGGATCTTTTATTATTTTAGGAGGAAACAAATCAATTACCCCATTATCATGTAAAAGTCCTTTTCTACCAAAAAATCCGTGTTTTTCAGTAATTAAATTAGGAAACTGTACTTCTGGAATTGAATCAGGTTTCAAAAGTTGATTTCTTGCTGCTTCTTCTCCTATTTCTTTTAATCTTTGAATATGAGGAGCAAGTATCGAAGGTGGATCAGGTTTGTCTAACAGGTCTCTTATTGCTTTGGTATTGCTATAAAACTCTTGTAATCTATCAGGTTTGTCTGATATGCTTTTTAAATACTCTACGAGTGGGTCAGGTTTCTTTTTCGCGTTCTTAGAGTAAAGCCATTCATCCATTCTCTTCACATGTGAAATTAGCTCTTTCAGGTATATATAATTTAGGATTATAAAGCTGAAAAATATGAGGGTTTTATGGATGTTTTACTCTCTTTCATCTATTTGTTGGAATCTTTTGTTAGTAATACTATTTAAGAACTCTCTGGTGAAAAGGAATGCCGAAATTCAACTTCAATCCCAAAATCAATGGATTCTCATTTTCTAATACAGAAGCATGTGAATATATCAATAGTAAAGATGCATTACAAAAAGCAGAACTCGTTCTTCCAAATAATATTCAAAAAGTCCGAACAATTGTCGACTCTATTCGAAGTAGAGGATTTGTTGAACAGTTTATTGATAATTTACCCATTCTTAGTGCAATTAAAGAATCGCTGGTTCTTTTTGATACAATTTTTCGTCCAATATCTCCTGGAGCTCTTAAGGCACATATATTTTCTGAAGAACAAGGTGGTGTTTGTTTCGGAATGTCATATCTTTCATTATATTATCTGTTAAATGATATTTCTGCCTGTAATATTTCTATTGATCATTGTTGGATACCCATTTGCCTCATCCAATATGGAGCTTCTACTATCTTGGAGAGATTCAAAAATACAATTAAAGAATCTAGTGGATCTAATCATAGTACTATAAAGGGGGTGAAACAATGCTTGAATAATCTGCCTGCTATAATTCTGTGTTTATGGGGCGAATATTATAAACTCTCTTCTGATCCAGTTCCTGTAGGACATAGTGTTATCGCATATAATTTAGAGTTTTCGAATGGTTCTGAGTATATTATAGATACATATGACCCGAATTACCGAGGAAAAACAACTATGCTGCATTTTGATAAACAATTCAATATTATTAACCAAAATCAAAACATAGATTGGAAAGAAGTACGTATATGGGATGATAGACTTTTCAGATTTAATATTTAAGTAATATGAGATTTTAATAGTTTTTTAACTTCCATTCTAATTCCTTCTGCTTTACTCATCTTCAGGATATTTTGTAATATAATGTTTCCAAACCTTTTCAGAAAGCATTAGTCTTTAGAAACCGAATTTAGGTCTTCCTAATTTCTAGAAAAGTGTGCCCCCAGAAATGTGAATTTCGTTTATTAGACGATTGAAAGAAATCTGGATAGTGAAAAGTGGTTAATGTCGGATTAACAAATAGATAGAATCGAAAACAGCCAATTTGTTGAAAAATTACTGAAAATGAGGAGCTTATAAATATTATCAAGGTTCTTTTACCTTGGAAAAAAAGAAAGAAAAGGAATGAATTTAATATCTGCCTACTATTCCTTTTTCTTTTAACAGAGATGTGCAAAAATCTATAATCTAGTTTTTTTCGATTAATTCGAATCTATCGAAGTTATTGAATAGCTAACTTCGACAAAAAACATAATTTTAATGAACAAGATAGAAGTCATAATCAAGCGACAAAACATGACAATAACTCTTCTCTTGTTCAGCTATGGGGTAGGAATTACCATCTTTTTAACTGTTATGGTTGTTAGATCCGAATACTATCGCCAATTGTACCTCCAAGTCGCCTGGGATCAGTACTCGCTCGAGAATATCGCTAACTTCTTTCACCACATGAATCCAGTATTAATCAGTATTTATCCCTTTGTAGATCAGTTGAACAAAAAACAAGGAAGACCTGCAACAGATAGACGATTTCAATTACGATTTTTAATCTGGTGGAAGTTGTTTGGACCGCAAGGTCAGCAAACCGCGGTGGATCGACTGAATCGATCTCCTTCTTTGCAACAAATACTCGAAGCTCCCGTTAGACCTTATACTAGGTATTCATTACGACGCTTTTTGAATGATATAGGAGAATCAGGTTTTCAGCGAATAGGGGTCTCTTTACTTGATTATTTGCACACAACTGGTCTATTACAACTAGAAACAGTGGTCTTGGATTCCTTTCCTGTCTATTCTTATTTAAATACAGGGAAATGTCTGCGTATGGCCAAGTTTGATTTTAGGATCGCAACACAGATTTTCCAAAGATTAAATGTCTCAAAAATCGTTCAATTATTTCCTGCTCAACATAAATTGGCGGTACCTCTTAGTGATAAATTGAAGGTTTGGATTCATCATTTTCTCTGGGATATTCCAACCGAGGCTAAAAACCAGCGGTTGATCTTTGGTTCCCAAGATCGACAGGCGATCATAGGACTATTAAAAGGGTGGAAGACGGTGGTAACCTATCGAAACTTTCTAGCATTCGTTAACTCCCTTTCGAATCAAGCTCAGATCGAATCACAAGTGGTGATTGAAGTGACCCGTGTTTTGCGAGATTTAGGTTTAATTTCAACCACTCGTAAGTTTCGGAAGATAGAGGATCTCAGAACAGTATTTCATAAATCTCACAGGTTCAACGATCCTGGTATTTCAATAGCTTACTGTTCCGCCAAGGATCAACATTTTATGGGACGGGGAGGATTAATAGCTATAACAGCTGATCTAGAAATACCTTTACTGGTAGGATTAACTCCGAAGTATAAGCAAAGCGAGTCTCAAATTCTGACTTTTTTGACAACTCTAAAAACCAGCTTAAATACCAAGTTAAAGGGAGTTAAGGTCTTAGCTGACAGTGAATTCGGAACTCAAAAGATTCAGCAATATTTAACTTCTCATTTACAATCTACCAATCAAATTGATAATTATGGAAACAGTACCCAGCGAATTATCAGTTCTCCTAAAGATACTCAAACTCGTAAAGCTGTAGAACGCGTCATTGGACGGTTAACGACGAATTTTCAACTAGAACATCCTATGGTTCGCGGATCTTCCTTGGTTGCGGTTCATTTACAATTAGCCGTTTTAAGTGATCTCTTACTAGTCTGTTATAATCAAATCCTTGGAAAAACTAATCAATTTCACTCTTATTCAGCGTTAGGAGGGAAAAAGTTTTGAACACCTCTGTTAATAGAAGATATCCTAAAGCTACTGCTGCTACTGTAGACACAACAAACCCCAAAAGAGGTAAGACTCCTAATAAATCATTGATAGGTGATCCAGTACCGTCAGTTTTGTATTCAAAGGTTTCTTCACAACTATAACCTGTGTACCAAGAATAAGCTAAGTCATAATTAACAGTCAACAACGAGACCTGAGTGTCTAGTGAAACTCCTGTTGGATACTTGACAATATACGAATATGTGTATTCTACCCCAGCGGGTAAATAATCCTAATTTGTACTAGTAGGAGATCCGGACAAAAATGTGAAATTCTGTGCTGGATATTGATCACTAACATCCACATTATAAGCGATAGTATCACCAGCATTTTTCACATGAATAATTACTTCTAGCATGGTTTTTACAATGAAAAGTCTATGAAAGTGTTTTTTAATAGCAACCCATAAGCATTAAAGGGCAGAAACTTGACAGAAATTCGACCAAAAATGACAGTCAAATTCCTACCCGTTAGAAAATACATTCACGATTGCTTTAAAAACTTTCCTTGGGCCTCAGAAAACCAATTCGAGAC
>JAUUVJ010000420.1 GCA_030589605.1 Candidatus Hodarchaeota archaeon
AATACAGGTAAAACGACTACTACCAAGTATCTTACAGATATTTTTGTTGACGCAGGCCATCGCGTTGCTATAATTAAGTTCAGTAGCCATAAGTTTGATCTTGATCCTGAACACAAAGATTCGGTTGCTCTCAGAAATACTAAAGCTACCACAATAATTTCAAATACACCTTATGAGACAGTAACATTTCAATCAACAGATGAACGTAGAAAACTGCCTTCTTTGCTTCGTGATCTTCCATCTGAAATTGATGTCGTTTTTTGTGAAAGCTATCCTAGTCAATTTCCAAATATACCTCTTATTTACGTCTGTGATAGTATTGAAGATTATTACCAAACAAAAAAGCGTTTTAATGAAAGAGTCCCGCTCTATGTTACTGGTATTATTGTTTCTAAACAAATTGATTCAATTGAGAAGAAATTAGTACTATCGAATACAGATCCAAATCACCTACAAATAGGAAAAAGAATTATATTAAAAAATAGACAAAATTTCAGTAAAATCTGGTGATAAATCCAAAATTGACAAAAACAGCCTATTAAATTCGATTTTTGTTCATTTCATACTGCGTCATTATAATCTCTTTAACAATCCTCTTACCTCGATGTTCTGGTATTACTCCTGTTGCGACATTAAATGCCGTATTGATTCCGTTTTGTTTATCAATTCCATCGATAATGAATCCAATTAGTTTATTATTCTTGAATGCACCAAAAGACAAATCAAAGTTAACACCAACAGCTTCCCATCTAGTTTTCAAATATTCTTCAGTTGCAGTGAACTTGATGATATAATCTGAAAAGGCGTCATTAAAACTCATGGTGATTTCATTTAAGGATGTTGAAGCTAAATTTTTGATAATCATAACAAACTCTCATTCTCATGTTCTCACTCTAAAATTGAATCAATTATCAGGAAGAACTTATTCTAGTTTCTTTTTTCTTACTCTCCCTAGGGAATTTTTAAAATGTTACAATAATACTATTTATATTAAGTTAGTAATCTTTTCTGATCCAAGAAAGGTAAATAATCTGCAAAATGTTATTTATAAATCAAATTAGCTTTAAAAAACCATGAAATTACTTTAATCCACAATATCGGGTCACGAAAAATGAAAAATCTTTCTGGCGAGAACTCAGATGAAATAAAAAGACTTGCGGATCAAATACTCATTAATAAAAGAAGATATTATGAGGGAAATCCTGTAATCTCTGATTCAGCGTATGACACTTTAGAAGAGAAACTAAGGAGGCTTGATCCTCAACACCCCGTTCTTTATATAGTTGGTACACCCAAGAGTGGTAAAGTAACTCATGAAACACCCATGTTATCATGTCAGAAAGCAACTGATATCGAAGATGTTCTAAAATGGAGTAAAGGGCTTGATTTATTCATTGGTTATAAGATAGATGGCTTTTCACTATCATTGATATACGAAAATGGGAAGTTAATTCAAGCAGCTACTCGAGGGAATGGGATTACTGGGGATGATGCAACAATTGCTGTGATGAAAATTCCATCAATTCCGAAAAATATAACTGAAAAAGCACACATTAATATTAGAGGGGAGCTTTTTATGAAAATATCTGAATTTGACCGGATAAATCAGCTAGAAACAAACCATTACAGTAGCCCTCGGAATTTAGCTGTTGGGACAATCAAACAAAAAGATCTAGGCTTATTAGAAAAAAGAAAATTAGATTTTTTTGCATTCGAGCTGCATGGTCACCTTGATGACGCAGACTTGAAGACAAAAACCAATATATTAAACTCGTGGAACTTCAAATCAGCTGATTTTGAGCTATTAAAGTCACCTTCATTGGAAACCATCATGAAGGTTTTTAAAAAAGTTGAAAAGAAACGTTCAACTCTTGATTTCGAAATAGATGGATTGCTTCTTAAATACAACAACACTATAGATCGTTTAAATGCAGGTTCAACAGAACACCATCCAAAATGGATGATAGCGCTCAAATTTGAAAGTCAAGGCAAAATATCAACAGTAAAAAAAATAACCTGGCAAGTTGGACGATTAGGGGTAATAACTCCTGTTGCTGAGCTTGAACCAGTCGAAGTAATGGGCGCTTTAATAAAAAGAGCCACATTGCATAATGCTGATTTTGTAGAAACATTAGACATCAGTCAAGGGGATAATGTATTAGTTGTTCGTTCGGGAGATGTGATTCCAAAAATTACTGAAATCATTGAAAAAGGTAGTAAACGCGCAGAGTTTCCTTCAAATTGCCCCTCCTGTAATTCACTTTTAATACGAGATGGAGTAAGTCTTAGATGCATGAACACTAAATGTAGTGATAAGGAAATTCAAAAGATTTACCATTGGGTCAAAAGCGTAGATATTGTAGGGCTAGGACCCAAAAATATTGCAAAAATGTATGATTCTAATATTATATCCCATTTTTCTGACTTATACCATTCAGATTTAACAGAGGAAAAACTAACTTCGTTATTAGGTAAGAATGGATCAAAAATTTATTACAATATCCAAAACTCAAGAGAACTTCCCCTTCAGATATTTCTTTCAGGTCTTGGGATTGAAAACCTTGGTAAAGGAATAGCAAAAATTTTAGTAAACGGTTTCAGGACCTTTGAACAATTAAAAACCGCCTCTTTAACGCAACTAGTGCAACTCGAAGGCATTTCTGATACTATTGCTAATCGTATTGTTACAGGCTTAAATGATCCGTCTTTAGTAGATACACTTCTTACTAATGGTGTTAAAATAATATATGAAGAGAGGAAAACGAAATCAACAACAAGATCTTCTAAATCATTAATAGATTATATAGCACCTAGAATTGGTACAGATCCTTCTATAGAAAATCAACGGAAGAAAAAAATATTCGAACATCTACATATCTATGTTACAGGGAAAGTTCAAAATATTACTAAAAGGGAAATTAAAAGAATTTTAAAAGATAATGGACATGAATGGGCACCACTTACAAAAAAACTTGATTTATTAATCACAGGAGACGACCCAAGCTCTTTAAAACTAGAAAAAGCGCGAAAATACGGTATTAAGACAATGACATGGAAAGATTTTGAAGATAAACTATTACAATCATAAATTAGCTTGTTGTTTAAGATTAAATTTCACATCTCAGTGAAATGTATTAATTCTTTTATTCTAGGATATAGATATAGATACTTTTAATAACTCCTAGGGTTTTTTTTAGTATAAATATTTCTTAAAATTGATTTACGTGATTTATTATGATGGAATACGAAACAGAAGATCTTAGAACTATAAAGTCTTTACCATTTCTACAGGCATTCTTAGCAGCACTTATAGCGCCATTTTTAATCGGATTAGTGTTTGCTCTCGTAGGTGCTCAACAAAATGCACTAATTCTTCAAGTAGAAATGATTGTTGTAGCTATTGGATTTTGCCTTATGGGAATTTTGACCCGTTCCAAAGCTAAGGGATTACTTATTATATTTACAGCTCCAATTGCATGGATACCAATGTTTATATTGAGTACCCTAACAAATGGTTGGTATGTAAACCCATATGGCCTATTAACGGAAATGCTTGGCCCAATTTCGGCTATTTTAGCAAATGTTGAATCATTATCACCTGATTTGGCTGGTTTAAGCGCTTTTTCCGATATTATTTTACTAGTACTTATTCTGATTGATTTAATCTTACT
>JAUUVJ010000072.1 GCA_030589605.1 Candidatus Hodarchaeota archaeon
ATGAACATGTGGCATCATAATATGGATACAGAAAGATAGTCATTTATAAAACAATGTTTAATTTTATATCTTGATTTACTAAATTGTGATGAAAATGCCATATCGCGGAATTTTAAATGTATTGTTATCAGATGGAGTTGTATCTGGTTTAGTAATAATAGATTCTGTAGGAAATATATGGTGGCATACAGGCCTTTTTCCCCAAATTGATAACCAAATTCTTGATGGTTATAAATTATTATCTGAATGGGTGTGTTATCCACAATCTATAAAGGTGTGTGGAGTAGAATATCAGAGTTTCCTTAATTCTTATCCTGATTCTTGGATTTTAAAGAGTACCCAAGCAGAAGGTTCAATAATACTACAGCTTTGTCCTAAAAATAAGTATTATTTCTTATGTTTTACTAAAGAGGCTCAAGATCCACTTAAAACACAACAAAGAATTGCAGAAATGGCTGATTTATTTGGATAATAGCTTTTTTAGCTTGAAGGTGTATGATTTTGGAAAATTACGATGATTATAATATATTTAAACCTACTTTCCGTGCATACGACATTCGTGGAATATTCAATGAAAATTTAACTCCACAAAGTCATTTTCGTGTTGGTTTAGCTTGGGGAACATTTTTACAAAACGAACAGACTTTGGATCCTAAGAATGATTTTATTTTCGTCTCATATGATATTCGAAAAACTAGCCCATTACTTTCACATGCTTTTGCAGCTGGAGTTATGGCAACGGGTATAAATATTGAATATTCTGGTGAACCCTTACAATTTGGGCCATGTATGTTTACGGCTTGTGAACGCAAAGCTTTTGCAAGTGCTTTTATAACTGCTTCACATTTGCCACCAGAGTGGAATGGAGTCAAATTTTATTATGGATCTGGGGTCGGCTTTTCAGAAGAAGATAATATGAAAATTCGGGATATATTCCTTGATGGGAATTTTAAAAGTGTTGATTGGAAAAATGTAGGCCAGATGGCAATAATTACTCTTAAAAAGGAGTATCAGGACTATTTATCCTCAAAATTCTCATTAAAAAAGAAATTAAAAGTAGTTATCGATTGTGGAAATGGAGCTTCATGTTTATCAGCTCCAGCAGTACTAGAAAGCATTGGATTGGACGTTATACCAATTTTTTGCGATGTTGATCCAACTTTTCCAAACCGCTCCTCTGAACCTAATGAAGAATCATTGAAAATTCTTGCTGAAAAGGTGCAAACAGAAAAAGCTGACTTTGGTGTAGGATTCGATGGTGATGGAGATCGTGCTGTTATTGTTGATAATAAAGGGAGGGTACTTTTAGCAGATATAACAGGATTAATCATTGCTAAGTACATGCTGAAAGAATATCCTGAATTAAACCGAATTCTAGCTAATGTTGAATGTTCTCTTTTATTAGAGAAAGTACTCTCGGATGTAGCGATTATTGATCGTATAAAGGTAGGACATACGTTTTTGACACAAGATGCTCAAAATAAAACAGATACATTATTAGGGATCGAATCAAGTGGACATATGGTATTTCCAACTATTTTTCTATTTGATGATGCCATGATTATTCCATTAAAACTAGCTGAAATATTATCAGCTCTACCTATTACTTTAGCAGACATTGTTGATGAACTTCCTTTTCTTTACAAAAGAAAAATAGCAGTAAAATGTCCTGATGAAATCAAATTTGAGGTAATTGCGGAGTTATTAGATATATTTCGTACTCGTTACAAAGAAATAACAGATATAGATGGAGTAGGTATATCATTTGGTACTGAATCATGGGTTCTGATAAGAGCAAGTAATACTGGACCAAAAATAAGAATTACTATTGAAGCAGAATCAGATAAACAAGTTGATGAATTACTTTCAAATTTTCGAAAATCCGTAGAAGATAAAATTGATGAACTGGAAAAAAAAATAAAATAAGTATATATTTTCAAATCTATGTAAACAAAACTGTTTCTTATTTAGAGTGTTAAATATGGGGAAAACTATAGGTTTAATTGGTGGTACAGGTAAAATAGGTCAGGGTTTAGCATTAAGATGGGGTTTAGCAAGGGAATCTGTCGTCATCGGTTCCCGTAAAAAAGAAAAAGCCAGTATAATTTCTCAACAAATCAATGGGAAAATTGGAGAAGAATTAGTTATTCCTAGAACTAATGCCGTATGTATTGAAGAATCTGAGATTATCATACTTACAGTTCCTTTTGAACATTTAATAGATACAATAACTCCAATTACTGGTTTATTGACTGAAAACCATATAATTGTAGACGTCACAGTTCCATTGAAACCATTTAGAAAGGGAAAAATGGTAGATGTGTTATCCGAATCCGAACTAGGAGCTAAAAGTGCAACAGAGTTATTACGAAATCATATACCACCAGAAATACCAATAGTTGGAGCTTTTAAAACAATCTCAAATACAATATTACTAGATACAAATCGCGTACCTACTCTTAATCAAGATATATTTATATTTGGTGGCAATAAATCAGTAAAACGCGTCATTCGTGATAAAATTAAGCTTATCAAATTCTTAAAACCAGTAGATAGTGGAAATATTCTATCAGCAAGACATATTGAACATTTTACAGCTTTTTTAATTGGTTTGAATCGACGATATAAAACACATGATTGTGGTTTTTCTGTTACTGGATTAATAGACAAAGCTTGGTAACAACATTCAACTAGATATATTTGTCAGTTTTAATTTTGTAGAAAATTTAGTATGAAAATTCAAAAACTGGCAAGAAATCTGCTTTGAATTTAGGAATTAGACATTGTTCTTTCAATAAGTGATATTTCATCAGAGGTCATCTTATAAATATCGAAAATCTTTTTATTCAACTTTTGGATATTTACTATCACTTTTGGATCTGCGTCATTTAGGTTCCAAGTAAGATTTTGAAGTTGTTCTACAAATTCAAAGATTTTTTTAGGATTTTGCGGAAGTTTAATAGGGAGTTTTTTTAGAAAATTGATTGGAATTTTAGGAAAGACTTTTTTTACAGAGGAAAATCTATACTTGAAATAAAATGCCATTAAATGTGAATTCAGCAACGCTTCAAAATATAGAATTTGTTTAGGGTACATATTATCTTTTGGTACGATCATATAAACATCACAAACACAAAAAAGTTGATTAGAATCAAAAGCGCATATTAGTTCATGCCCAATTCGCCGTAAAAAGAGTTTTTGAGGGTTCAAATATAGACTCTTCTCTTTAAAAACTGATTTATTGATAGAATCAAATTTAATAAAACGATGTTCTTTATTCAATCGAAATTTACGAATTGATCTACCAGCAATTAATGGAACATATTCTGAGTTGATTTTATTATTGCTTGTTGTTGGAGAATGGTACCCAAGTTCTATTCCACGATATATTGTTACTAATTCTTTCAATGGAATAGAATTTTGTTTAATTTTGTCTAATATTGTTGTGACTATATGATCAGGTTGGGGTATAAACATATTAACAGGATTATCTTCCAAATCTTTTTGCATTACTTTTTTAACAAGAAATTTTGATTTTTTTTTGCTATTCTTATGGGATATCATTTCAAATCTAACAAGATTGTTTCTTCGCTCTAATATCCTAGATTCTTTTTTAACAAATAAAATTGTCGATTCTACATGGACTTTTGGAAAAATTTGTTTATCAAAATTAATAATTCTTAAAATTTTCACATTATGGAGAATGAATCTCCTAATATTATAATAACGATAATTTGTAGCTATATTATTTGGTATTATTACAGCTAATAGTCCACCTTCACATAATAAATCAATTGATCGTTCAATAAAAAGAATATAACTTTCAATTTCAGGATCAAAAGCTTGATATATGTTTCTATACAGCATTTTTTCAGTTTTAGAAAAAGAAATTCCATAAGGTGGATTCCCAATTATGATATCAAATCCATCATTTGAAAGAAATTTTGGCCACTCTTTGAACCAATGAAATTGAGAAAATTGTTCAAGTTTTTCTGAATTTCTGCATTTAAATGTTACAGCATAAGATTGATTCAGCTTTTCTTTAGACCAATGATTTTCATAATTAGAAGGGGGTCTTATATATCCGATAAGGGCATTTCCTGCTTTGATTGAAATATTACAATTCATTTCCTTAATTTTACAAGATGCTTCCTTTATCGCATTTGAGTCGATATCTAAACCGAATAGGAATAGTGAGTGCAAATCAATTTCATTCTTGGTTATCCTTTCATACGCTTTGAAATATTCAATTAAGAATCGGCCATCTCCTACAGAATTATCTAGTACTAGATATTCTTTCTTTTTAATAAGCTGAGAATCTAGAATTAATCTGATGATATCTTTTACTATGTCTATTGGGGTCGGTATTGATCCGAGTTCCTTCTTAATTAATTTTCTCTTCAATTTATCTCCCCACGAATTATTTTTTCTTCTGCTGGTGTTATTTTATAAAGAAAAAACACGATTCTATTAATAAATAATTGTATTTTACCCATTAATTGATTAATAGTATGTATTTTTTCATATATCTTATCCGTTTCAAACTGATTTGGGAACGAAGCATTAATATTTTTTTTCAAAGTTTGGAAGTTTTTTCTGAAAAGAATACAGAATTTTTCTCTTTGATCTTCATTCATCCCCAAATCTAAGGATTTTTTGGTTACTGAATAAATAAGAGATTTTTGTTGTTCTCCGTACTCTTGAAACTTTTTATAAAGTTCACTTATACAATATAACTGATCTATAGGATCAATCTCTTCGATATAATTTGGAATAACCTCATATGATTCCATTTCAATAAAATTCTGAAATCTATTTTTAAAATCTTCATTTCCCTTCTTTGATATTTTTGGTACTCTGATTTTATTGATATAACTTCTATCAAAATCTTTGCTAGTCACAAACCTTTTAGTAAAGACCACATGACGAAGCCACCATTCAATGAATGAAGATCTTAATAAACCAGCAATAGCAGTTAATGAAAAATCAGTATCTTCCAAGTATTTAGGTACAATATTGATAACTGTTTCATGAGTTAACTCCGATCCTTTATGATCAACCCACAGTTGTAAATCAAACCTATAATCTGGTTTAGTTTTATAAGAAATTATGCGTTGAGCTAATATTTTTGGTCTTTGTTGTCGTAAAACGAGTTTTTTAGGCACATTCTCTGAAATATAATTATGATTTGGTAATGTAAAACCTGAAACCAGATTTGCTTTTTCTATTAATGGTTTTCTTCCTTGTTTTTTACGAAATGTACTGTTGATTCCCCTAAAAGCAATTACATCTAGATTTTCGTATAAATTGCTATAAAATCTTTTGATAAGTCTAACTTCGGGTTCATTTACAGCTATCAGGAGATTATCAAACATCAAAGCATTAGAATTATGAATTATGTTCGCTATTCTAAACCTTTCTTCATTTGAATTCCAATATCCTGTTTTATATCTACCATCAGTCGCATTTTTTTCAATGAGAATAAAACATTGCTCTTGAAGCTGGCCTGAAAACTGATTCCCTAGGTCTAATACTTCAAGTAGATTACATTCCGATAAAAGAAAAGTTCTGAAGTTAAACCATTTTTTTGAGTAAACTAAAGGTTTTGGTATTATAAATCCGAGTATCCCATTCATATTTAACAATTTTAAACATTTAAGTACAAAAAATATTGAACTTTCAGATGGAAATTCAAGTTTTGAATCAATATTAATCTTCTCTCTTATTTTACTCCAATCTTGTTTTGAGTATCTAGCATTATGAGGAGGATTTCCTATACAAACATCAATTTTTCCTACTTTTTCATATAATATTTCATCTAGTAAAAAATTTGTGTTAATTAGATTCTGCTTTGGAATATTGTAAAGATTGGATAGTTTTTTTACCCCGATTTTGACAACTTTAGGATCAATATCAATTCCATATAGTTCTAAATCCTGTAAATCGTTTTTCGGTAAATCCTTTATAACTCGTAAGAAGACATCGAAGAATATTCCTTCACCCATTGCGGGGTCTAAAATTCTAATTGTTTCATTAGTTTTATTAGTTGGATTTTTTTTAATATATGGGATCATTTGTTCAATTATTGCTTTTACTAAAGTTTTAGGGGTGAAAAATTGACCTTTATCTTTCTTAGATTCCTGATTTGAGAATAAGTTCATTACCCCTACCTTTCATAGCTACCTATCGAATCAAATTTTTTCTATTTCTAGCTGTAGGTTTTCTGCAATAAATGATTTCCCACTAAGCACGTTTCCACTCATAATTATTACCCGAGTATTTGAGTTTCTGAGTTTATTTGTTAATTTTTGAATTTGATCATTAAATTTCAATCCTCTAGATGATATCTTAATCATCTCAAAATGTTTAGGAATTGATAGAAAATTCGAATATGATTCAATTTTCTTTTTATAATGATAATAAACATCTAAATCAGCATCACTACTTATTATTGTGGATTTTGTTCTTTTACGTATTTCAAGATTCTGTTTCGTTTCTTCTTCAGTTGCTTGTGCATGAAGAAACATTGGATTATATATCTTGAATAAATAGGCTAATTTTTCACGATGATGAGGATGAGATGGAAGATTGAAATTCGTTGCATCAAAAATTACTCTGTTTTGTTGTTTTTTTCTAAGCAAACATAGAATAAGCCAAATAGCAAGTTGATATGTATGTTCATTTTCCCATTTGCAATAATCGGGTAAATTATTCCGATACAATTTTCTAATGTGATCTGTTGAAACTATAAGGACGTTAGATTCAGCCTTAATCTTACATTGAAGAATAATTTTATTCAGTCTCTTAAGAACATTTTCAATTTTGTCTTTTTTGTTCATACTAAGGTCAAATTCAACTCGTTCTCTAATTATTCCTAAGCATAATCCAATGAACTCTCTCATCGAAGCATTTTTTTTATTTATCTTAAAATAATGTATAATATCATCGCCATTGATGGCTAAATCAGGTTTATTAATTGGATGTTGTACTTTTGATCTTTCTAGCAGGTCTTTTTCTAGTTCTGAGGTAAGATATATTTTTGTTTTAATAGCCTGTTCTTTCGCCTTAAAAAACCTTAAAAAATCAAGAATATATACAGGCTTAATTTTAAATAAAAATTTTCTCATCTGATAGTTCTTTTGCTCTTCATTTTGGTTGAGTAATTTATAGGGAAGTGAAATAGTATGAATTCGTAATATATGACAAATTTCTTCAATTTGTTTATTGGAGAATTTCATTTTTTTCAGTATTTTACCAACTTGATTTTCATTATAATTTGGAAATTGATCTGTTGATTTGGATTTGAGAATTGATATTTGATGAAAAAGAACAGCGTACCGTAGTCTAGTAGAGCTTTTTGTTTCTAATTCCGCTAAAATCCGAAATGTAAAATCTAATCGGTTAATATTCAGATCTACCTTTAGAGGATATGAATTAAGAGCTTCAATTTCAGGAACCAAATGATATAATAACCCAGATTCTTTAATTAGTACCAATGATTTAAACCAAGATTCACCTGATATTAGTTTTTGAAATTCAGTTTGAATCCTTTCCCTAGAGACTTTGTCAAAGGTTGATAAATTATTTGGTATTGAATTGAAAGTCATCTCATCAATTTTAAAATCCAATGTTGCAACAAAACGAAAAATCCGAATTAAACGAAGTCCATCCTCTTTTAAACGATCATTTGGGTTTCCAACCATTTTTATAATTTTGTTTTTAATATCATTTACTCCTTGAAATGGATCAATTATTTTTTTATTTACTGGATCGAAAGCAATAGCATTAATAGTTAGATCTCTACGAGCTAAATCACCTTCAATATCATCAATAAAGGCCACTTCGTTAGGTCTTCGTCCATCCACATATTCTTTTTCAGTTCGAAATGTTGTTACTTCTATAACAGTTCCATTCATAATTAGTGTAATAGTTCCATGTTTTAATCCAGTGGGTATAATCTTTGCTAATCCTTTAAAGACTTTCATTACCTCAGATGGTAAAGCATTTGTTGTAATATCCCAGTCCTTTGGTTGTTTTTTTAGAATGATATCTCGGATAGATCCACCAACAATATATGCTTGAAATCCATTATTGGTTAATATTTCACATATTTTTAGGATATCCTTAGGTAGAAAATCCTCTCTTAAGTTCAAACAATACACAACCGTTGACTTTTAACAAAAAAGGATCACATCAAAGCACTTAAATGCAATGTTTTTAAGAATTGATTTAGGAAACATAGCTTTATTATCCGAATTATTAAGTTAACTCTTTATAAATTGGAAGTCTGAAATGTACAGCTTATATTCTTCTCTTAAACCCTTCTATGCGAAATTTCTAATAAGGGGAAGCTCTTATGGACAATCTCCAGATGTTGTACATGAAAATGCACTGAATTTGTTTATTAAAATACTGGGATTATTCTTAATTAAAGAAGCTACTAATATTACGTCAAGTCAACTAAATAATTCTCGTCAAGTTCGTATGGAAATACATGAAGTGATTTTTCAACCAGAAAAACAAATCTTTCTTTTATTTCCTAAAGGAATTCCTTTAATATTGAAAGATATTCTTAAACTATCTCATTTAGAGTACCAATTAAAAGATTCATTGAACAAACAAGAGTGGGAAGAATTTATAGCGATTTTGATGGAATATAAATGGACATCAGAAGAATATTTCGATGAAGAAAAGAATAAACAAACTGAAATTTCTCCTGGGTTCTTGAGCTATTTTTACGAGAATGTACAGAATGAATTCGAGAATTTCTTTAGCTTAAAACCTAAGGTATCTAAACGTAAAAATAAAGGTATTTTTTATACTGGTTGGGATATTATCCGTAAAATTACAGATGAGTGTTTCAATCAATATGAGTCCCAAAATCTGTTGGAAACATTTGAAAATCATTTATCGATAAAACTTTTGGATCCTTCATGTGGAACAGGCTCATTCTTAGTTTATGCTGCTGAAAGTCTGTACCAACGTCAAAAGAAACTTATCAGCGCGAATAATACTCTCCCAAATTCAATTATTGAAAGGTGTATCTATGGTATTGATCTTGCACCAAGTTGTTTAAACGTTGTTAAATTTCGATTACTGTGTTGGATATTAAGCAAGGGTAGTGTAGATATTAATTCTCTTCATTCATGGATGTTTCTGAATATAAATTCAGGTAATAGTTTATTTGGGCTTTGTAAAGAAAAAGTTCAATATCCACTGGATTATTATGCGGTATTATCACGAATAATGAACTATATTCAATCAAACACAGATGATCGGCTAAAAACCAGCAGTGAATCAAATAAAAACTGGCTGTTTACAAGTATTCAAATTAAAGAGGCGAGAAAAGGTTTATTCCATTCAGATACTCTCCAAAAAACGATTTCAGAATCTTATGATGAATTACATAGACTTGTAGACACATTTTACAGAAATCTTACTTTGAATGAAATTAAAAATTATCCAAAAAGCGCTCCTCTTAGAATTAAAGATTTAGCTAATTTCACTCTATTTCACTGGGGTATTGCTTTTCCTGAAGTCATCCTTAAGGGTGGTTTTGATGTAATAATTGGAAATCCCCCTTATGGGAGAAGTATTCTGTCATCGATGGAGAAAAATCTCGTAAAATTGATGTATCAATCATGCTCAGGAAGTAATGCGAAAAAATACAGCCTAAATGCGGTCAGTGCTTTCATTGAAAGATCAATTAATCTTCTTAAATCAAATGGAGTTATAGGATTAATAGTTCCTTTTTCTATTCTTAGGGTTGAGGAATTTGAAAACTTACGCTGTTTAATATTAGAAAAAACAGTTATTTTAAGGATAGATGATGAATCAGCTGCTTTCACTGAAGTAACTTTAGAAATGTGTTCATTATTTCTTTTGAAACAAAAAAAAGAAAATTATGAGATAAATATCACTCCCCGTTCAAAAATTAAAGTTCATTCTGCAATATCTGTTAATATTTTTAAGAAATATAAGCGATTTATGATTTATTATGATGATTTCTGGATAAAAGCAGAAAAACAAGGAAAACAAGATATTGTTAAAGGGGATTATGGGATTGATCATAGAATTGTTAAAAAAGATTTAACACAAGAATTTTCATCGAAATATTGTATAATTTTTTTACATTCTGGAAAAAGTGTTGGAAAATATGCACTTAACCCTAAATATTTTCATTGGTCAAAACCTCATCCTAATAATGAGAGGTTTAATAATTATTTTAAGGAAAAAAGAATAATCACAACAGCTATTGGAAATTATTTTAGAGTAGCGATCAAACCAGAAAGAGTCATACCAGGAACAAATGTTTCAATTCTAGAAGTACCTCCATCATACAGTTTATTACCAATGTTGATAATTTTAAACTCTGATCTGATTAACTATTTATTAAAGAGGTATATATTAAATTTCAGTCATTTAACAGTTTATCTTCATAAATATTATACAAAAATAATACCAATAAAGTACCCCTCTGAAAATGAAAAAGTATTTGAAATTCTAGCAAGTTACCTTGTATTTTTGAATCAATGTGAACTTTCAAATTACTTAAATCATGATAAAAGAATAGAATATCTAGATAATTTAGCAAATTATCTAGTTTATGATCTTTATTTCCCAGATATTTCAGATAACACGCAACATTTTGCATCGATAGTCGGAAAATATCTTATTCCAATCGAAATTGATCCTCTTCTAGATTTAATCTACGAAAAAAAACAAACAATAGACTCTGATACAGAGGTTTTAGCAAGGTTGATTTCCAGTAATAAAAAAATAATTCATAATGTAACAAACAAATTAAGAGAGGATGAAAGGATTCGTAACTACAAGAAAGAGATATTTTCTAGTCAAATTGTAAAACATATCAGAATAGGAAAATAAATGTAAAAATACTATTTAATTTGATTTATTTAAATTAGTTATATCAAAAAGCTAATTAATACGTCGATATATTCGGTTCTGTGAATCTACTATCTTAAATTTTTCTTTTATAGCAGGATGAATCAATTCACAACTACCTATTGCTAGAAACCCATTTGGTTTTAAAGCATGATGAAACCTAATAAAAAGTTCTTTACTTTGAGATCGTGAGAAATAAATAAGAACATTTCTACATAAGATTAAATCGAAATTGTTAGCTGGTGGGGGTGTTCTTAGATCATGCGTTTTAAAAGTAACATACTGTTTTATCTCATCTGATATTTGAAATTCATTATTCTCTAATTTAAAAAAGAAATCTTTAATTTCAGACTGATCCAATTCTTTTAACAGGTCTTGAGGATACTTACCAAGTTTAGCTTGTTTTAAAAATCCCTGAGAGATATCTGTTGCCAGTATTCGGATATTTTTTTGTTCTTTTCTCACCCCTAATCGATTGATGAGCATAGCAATACTGTATGGCTCTGGTCCTATAGCACATCCAGCACTCCAAATAGACACATTTTCAGAATCAAGTAGTAATGGCAGTACTTTACGTTGAAGATTAATGAATAAATCTCGGTCTCGAAAGAAATGGGTAACATTTATTGAAAAACTAGATACCAAAAGTTTTATCTCTTCTGGTGTCTTTCTAAGATGGTTATAATATTCATTATAACTATTTAAGCCTATTTTTCTTAATCGTGTCTGTATTCGTCGAATAAAGTAATTTTCTTTGTATGCTTCATAATTTACATTGTTCTTTGAAAGAAAATTAAGTACCGATTGAAAATTATCAGTATCTTGAGGTAGAGAAAAAGAAAAGAAATTATTATCTAGAACTTGGATTTTTCTTCTTGTTTTTTTCTTTTTTTTACGCTTATTATCCTTTCTTGAGGTATTAATATAGTCTTTCAATGTCATTTTACGTTTAATACTGAAAGTCGAGGATTGTAACCCTTTAGGAGTAGAACTTTGTAAATC
>JAUUVJ010000070.1 GCA_030589605.1 Candidatus Hodarchaeota archaeon
AACGTAAAAATTTGTGTGTGGAAAGATTGATAAAAAATAATTCGTTCAATGAAATCATTATTGGTAAATTAGCATATAGAATTCGATTTTCTATCTCTGGAAAAATTTCAGATTTCGCAACAGGGGATGGAAAAGAAAGGATTTTAGATGGAACTAACATTGAACGTCAGTACGGAGGGCTGGCTGGCAATATTGCATATGGATTATCTATTCTCGGGGGAAAATCCCTCCTCATATCTCAGGTTGGCAAGGATTTCGATCATTATTATAGGCCTCATCTTGAAAAGTTAGGAGTCTCTTTGAATGTTTTCACCGATCCTGAAAAAGAAAGCGCTTGTTGGTACGAAATCCAAGACGAGGAAAATACTAAATTAGTAATTAAGCAAAATAATAGTTATCATTTGTTTGCTGAGAAAAATCTTGGTGAATTTCTTGATACAAAAGATATTGATCTTGTAAAAGCGGCTTTCATTGGAACAGGGAAAGCTGAAGCAGATATCAAATTCATTTCTGATATGCTCAAGCGTAATAATAGGATACCCTTAATTTATTCTCCAGATTCTAATATTATCGAGTTAACAAAGTGGAGACTTTCCAGCATCTTTGACCAAATTACAATACTATTATGCACAGAAGAAGAACTGAATATTATCGAAAGGAAAATGAAATCAACTAGAAATGAATTGATAATTAATTCAAAACGAATGAAATATATTATATCAATGTATGAAAGATCAAAAATTGTGGTTTATTCAGAAAAAACAAAAATCAAAGTATCAGAGGGTCCTGCTGAAGAAGTACTTTCAGATGATTACTGGAAAGATGCATTCCGCGCTGGTTTAATTTTTGGAGTTTCGTCACGGAAGCCAATAGAAGAAGCTGCAAGATTGGGGTCAGCATTGGCATCATATGCAGTAGAGACCCGTGAATGTCAAACTTATTCACCTAGTATAGAACAAGTAACTCTTCGTAGTTTTGAAGTAAAAACAATTGAAAAGGGAGATTAATATCAAGTACTCTTTTTTGTATCTATTTCATTTAAGAGAAGCTAAATTAGAATTTAGATGGATATGAATGTGCAAGATCATAGTATTTGTTTGACATCTCAATTTGTTTCTCCTTCATTTCAGTATTTTGTTCATTCAGGGCTTGAAATCCATATACTTTTCCCCTAACATAAGCTCTATAACATTTGAAAAAGTTAATAACTTCAATTAACGACTCATCTTCACTATATTCAATATATGATTCCAATAAATTATCAGAAAGTGAATTTTCATTCCAATAATCAAGATCCATTGTTAAAAAACCCACATCTTCAGCAAGATCGCCATATCGAAGTAAAGGATTAAATTCAATGCAGTCAAAAATCTTTATTTCATTTTCAGGGAGAATAAAAATATTATTGCTTTGAAGATCACCATGGTTGTCTGTTATACATCCTTCATTAATCCTCTCGTGAAATAATCCTTTATTTCCTAGCATGAACCCAGTAATCTTTTCCTTAAATTCTTCGTCAACTTTTCGGAATTCTGATGTTGTTTTAAAGTTTTCATCCCATTTTTCTCCGATATACCTGAGTTTACCATATTCAGGAACTTTTATGGTGTTTTTATGAAAATTTGCTAAAGATTCGGCGATTTTTGTCACTGTATCCTTAGTTACTTCCTTATTCTCCAATTTTTTACTCATTAGACAATGTTCAGGTAGCTGCTTCATTCGTACACCAAATTCAATTGTATCACTGGAACCATTGATTATTCCATTTGAATCAATTGAAAAAACATCAAGATAGATGTCTTTAGAAAATCGGGCGTTTAATTCTATTTCTTTATGACAAAATTTTTTTCTTAATTTTAGGGTAGAAAAATCGAGAATATCTCCAAATTTGACAGCTTTTTTCACCTTATAAGCAAAGTCTCCTGTTAAAAAAACCCAAGAAATGTGAGTTTCTCTGATTTCTATTGAATTTACAGCATGTTCATACGCAGAGGTCTTTTTTAGCATTTCAGGATTGAATTTTTGCAATGTAATTTTCCACTTCTTTGAGATTGTTGATCAGATCTTCTTCAGTATTCACTGTCAAATGTTCATTACTGATTGGTTCAAATCTTTTTTTGACTTCTAAGTAGATATTAAAATCAGCATCACTGATATCATCTTTGCTAGATTTTCTATCCAATATCCGCTTTTTGACTACTTTTTCTGAACTTATCGTTTTAATAACAATGAATTTACATTTATACCTATTACTAATCTCTAGTAAAGGTTTGCGATTAACTTCTGAATGAAAAGTTCCATCAACGATAACAGGGAGATTTTGCTTTATTAAAATGTCAACGATCGTGTATAATGCGTTGTAAACGATTTGGCGATTTTGTGGAGTGTAATATTCTTTTCCAAATTCAACATATTGATGTTCAGCGATATCAAAGATTTTTCTACGGATATCATCTGTGCTGAGATAAATTGGTTTACTTTGAAGGGATCTTGATAATTCCTTAGCTAAAACTGATTTTCCTGTTCCTGGTAAACCTGTTACGAGAAATAAAATCATATCTATCAAATCTAGTTGTCTAGTTATACTTATTTGCAATGTATATCTGTAGAATATAAAGCAGGTTTATTTGATTTGTAGATTAGCTACTTAATAAACCCACGGTCAGTTGCAATCCCACGATCTGCTGTATGAGACCAAAGAGAAATTCGTTTGAAGTCTACAACTTCAAGACCAATATCAGAAAGTTCTCGTCTAAGAACCATTTTCAATCTGTTAGTAATGATAGGCCTTTGTATTAGGATATCATTTTCATTAATATTCGTTAATATTATATCTATATGACGTTGGATCTGAAAGCTTAGAAAAACATTTACAGAATCTAATTCTAATTCCCCTTTAGTAGTTACTTTAAGTAGTTCTAAATCTTTAACATGATAATTTAGGATTCCTCTAAACTCAACTTCAGTTTGATTCAAAGAAATTCGTGTATAAGAAAAATCGAGATTATAAATACTATGCAATTGAATTTTCATTTAATAAACTCCATTCAGAATTTTATCATTTTATTAATAGCTTTTTTGCAAATTTAAGTTACAATTAGATCGGTAAAAGCGAATTTATCAACATCTACTAATCCCTTGTCGGTTAATTTTAAATGTGGAATAACTGGAAGCGCCATGAAAGAAAGTGCCATTAGAGGTTCATCAAATTTTGTAATATCTGTGAAGACCTTTTTCAATGAAAGAAATTGTTCATAGAGATCGGGATATGAATTTATTGTCATTAAACCAGCATATGGTAGAGGAACTTTAACTATATTATCATTTGCTATTACTACATATCCTCCTTTTATGCTAGATAATATTTCGACTACTTTTTTCATTGTTTCGTGATTGTTTCCTGCAATGACTATGTTATGGCTATCATGTGCAACAGTTGTAGCCATTGCAAAGGATTCACAATAAATCCCGAATCCCTTGATAAAACCATTAGCTATATTCCCATTTACACCATGACGTTCTATCACGGTTAGAGATAAGATATCATTATTATTTTGATCATTATGAGGAATCTGTATCCATCCGTTTTCTACTTTAAGATCAAGCATTAATAATTCTGTTATAAGAGAATTAGGTTTAACACCTATAACTCTTACTTGATAAATTCCCTCGGGATGAGATGTGAGTGCCCTAAAATCTTCAGGTGTTATTGGATGAGGAATTTTAATCGTATCGATTGCCCAAGATGGAAATGAAGGTTTTGGGAGATCCCCAAATAATCTTTCATTAGGATAAATAATTATCCCATCAGAGATTACTGTATCAACATGGAAATGTTGAAGATCGTGGAAAATAACAAGATCAGCTAATTTTCCTGGGGTGAGGCTACCAATTTGATTTTCTAATCCCAGATACATAGCTGGATTGATAGTAACCATTTGTAATGCAGTGATGGGATGAATTCCTTCTTCCACTGCAATTCTGAGGTGATTATCTAGATGGCCCCTTTGATATAGATCAATAATATTTCTATCATCAGAGACTAGTATCGCGTTTCTTAGATCCAAATCTTTACCCTTTATTCCTTTCAAAATATTTCGAAGATCTTTAGCAAGAGACCCTTCTCGTACCATCACCCTCATACCTTTCCTAAGTTTTTCTAAAAATTCTTCTGTAGTCGTACTTTCATGATCTGATCTGATCCCTGTGGTTAAATATGCGTCTAAATCTATTCCAGAAACGTTTGGACTATGACCATCTATGAGATTTAATTTAGACCCCAGCAATACTTTAGTTAGAACTTCATCATCCTTGAAAAGAACTCCTGGATAGTTCATTACTTCTCCAAGGCCGTAAAACCGAGGTTCTTTATCAATGAGTTCTTGTATAACTTCTGAATCGATTGTGTGGGCTGATGTTTCTAGTTCTGGAGCTGCTGGAACACATGATGGAATTTCGATTAGAAAACGTAGTGGAAGATCTTCGGATTGATCTAGAAGTAATTTTAACCCGTTTACCCCTAATACATTGGCAATTTCATGAGGATCAAGTAATACTGTTGTAGTTCCATGAGGGACAACTAATTTAGCAAATTCTTTAGGAGATAACATTGTACTCTCTATGTGGAGATGGGATTCAATGAAACCAGGAGAAATATACATTCCTTCGGCATTAAGAACCTTGTTACTATGATTAGGATCTAGGATGTTTGGTTCTGCAATATTTGTTATATAATTTCCGTAAATTGAGATATCAGCCTTATACATTTCTCTAGTTAAAACATTGATAAGTGTACCATTCTTAATTAGCATTTCAGATGGAATTTCGCCTCTAGCAACAGAGATTAATTTCTTAAGCTGTGAAAGATCCAATTTACACTGGACTCCTATCTCCAATACCGAAGTAACCCTTATTTTAAGAATTTTAAAGCAAGATCCATAAGTATATTCGCAGGTATAGTTTTTCGCTTCAAAATATTGAGTTGAATTGAATTTGTACTAATTTCAAATGAAATATAATCAGCAAAATTTTCTAATAATGCTTGTTTAAGCATCAGAGGCAATGTTAATCTAAGAAAAGCTTTATTTCGTTCTGCTGTTTGATCCATATTATAATTAACAATGCTGATCAATTCTTCTGTTCTTGAAATAAGTTTCTTAAAATCACTGCCGATTATCTTTATTATTGAATTAGTATCATTATCGGTTGTCTCATTTCTTATGGTTACTTCATCTAGGGTTTTAGACATTGGACGGAGAATATTGTCAACAAAAGTTGCCAATGAATTTTCTAATTGTTCCTCAAAGTCAATTTGAAGTAAACTATTGAGAGCGACAAAATAATCTTTTCTTAATGGGTGTAGCTCTGCAGTTAATGCGTATAATTCCTTAGAGGAACCACGGACGGATATTGGATAAATTTCACCTCTGAAAAAATCAAGGTAGCCTGCTTTTGGAAGTTTACTTGAGATTAAACAATAGCCACTAATCACTTCTGCTAATGTTTCAAAAAACTCAATAGTAACAAGTGGCATTAATTCTAATGGTAAATTATCGGTAGGCTCAATACGCTTGTTAATATCAGATGATGGTTCGTTAAACTTAATAACGTCGAAAGTTTCAGTGTTTCCCTCTATATCAATAAGGATACTGATTTTGGTGGATGATACTTGAATAGATTTCAGTGTTTCGAGTCCAGGAATATTTAATGCTTTTTGCGCTGATCCTTCAATATTTACAGGTGGAAACAATGTAAAGTACAATTTTTATTTCACCACTGGAGTTTATCTAATTAGTATGGATATATTGTTAAGTTTTATTCTTTTAACAGAGCTAATACTAGTATACCTGAATTTCTATAAGACAGAATTGAATTATTAATAACTATAAATTTTAGATTAATAAGCATTTATTTTGGAGAAAGATCAGTAAAAAAAATTTATTTCTTTAATAAATCCGATAACCCACTAGATTCTAGCCATTTTCTATCTTCACTTTTCATTCGTGAAAAAGGCCTTTTTAGGGTTTTTTTTTCTGTTGATTTTGAAATTATAGCACTTTTTCTTGAGGTATTTACTAATTCTTGGATTACAGATCTTGCGTCAAAGCTAGAAAGTTCATGAATTCGATCAGAGAACCAAGGTTCTAAGCTTTTCGTTCTCTTTTTACTCAACCACCTGAAATTTCCATCTAAGCAGATCGTTACTCCCCAATCTGTATCATTTCGTTGAATTCTTCCATGGGCCTGTTGTATTAATACTAACACTGAGTTTTCGAGAAATTGTGGATATTTCCTAGATTTTTTTCGGATAATTGGATCTCCCATCATAGGAAAAGGTAATTTAGGTATAATACATATACGTGCCAGATCATCATCGAGAGATATACCTTCCCAAGCACTAGGTGTTACCAAAACATCACCTTTTCGGCCTGAAATAAAACGTTTAATGGCTTCATCGGATTTTCCAGCTGTATGGGTTATTACATCTAGTCTTTTTATTTCAGCTAATTTTTCCATTAAACGAGCTAGTTCAAAAGAAGAAGCTAGGATTAGACCTCTTAATTGGTATTCTTTTATAATGTCAAGAAAAAATTGAGATTGCTTTGTTATCAGGTTAAAAGCGTGTTCTTTTCTGTCTCGTGCTGTAGAGAGTTTTTCAGCTTCCTTTAACAAAATGAACGGATGTTTTTTATTATTAAATGATGAAACTTCATGAATGTATCCGCAATATTGTGATTGTAAACCTAACAATTTAGCTAAATATTCCCCATCCCCTATTGTTGCTGATAAAAATAAATTTTTGCTACCCCTGAAGAGCTTCGAGAAGATATAAGCTATATCAAAGGGTTGTAGTACAAGTTTTGTATCTTGTTTTTGCGTATCTCGTTGGAAAAAGAACGATAGATCTGAAGAATCAGGATTCTCAATTAAATCCGATAAAGCTGCGATCATTTCAATTATACGTCTCATTTCTCTTAAAATATCAAGATTTATTGCTTGTGGATCTTCATTCAAAGTTTTTGCAATAGAAGCTTCTTGTTTCGACAATTCTGATTTTAAATCTTGGACAAAATTTAAACCAATGTTTTTTTCAAGAATAGCATACTTTTTGTTTTTGAGCAGGTTTTTTTCCCAATCAAGGAATTGTTTTAATAGTTTTGGACTTTTCGCGATATTTTGTACAAAATTTACACTGATTTCAACTCGTAATAAACTTTCTAGATTCAATAAATTGTGTGCTTCATCAAAGATACGGAATGTTGCCTTTTCTTCTCCTAGATCAACATACTTAAAGACCCACCAATTTAATATGCGAACTTGACTTTTTCTGATTTTTCTTCTCGCTCTTAATAGTGAACATCTTTGTCTAGACCTACAACTCTGAGCATAAGTTGGATCAAATGCACAGGGCGATATATTAGATCCTGATTTAACAATTGGACAAAAATAGGAACCTCTACCCTTTAGCAAAGCCACAGAAAACTTATGCTTAATAGAGTACTCTTTTATGACTCCATACCAAAAATCTTGGTGCATACGATATGGTACAAGAATATCTATCTTACCCATAGGATTATTGTTGATATAATCACTCAAAATACTTGCTGCAAGATCAGTTTTGCCTGAACCTGTAGGTAAAGAACAAAAGAAAGAATGATAATTTGACCATTTTTCTTGTATAGTATCAAATGTTCGTTGTTGTTGAGGTCGAACAGTTGGATGAATGATGAGTTCTGAAATTTTACCCTTCACTTCAGTTCCTCTTATTTTGTTATTCTTAAAATAAAAAAAAAGCACTCAATAAGTTACCCTTAAAACTTATATTTGGCCTTTTTTAGCTTTTTGGCTGTCTTTTTGTTCATTTTAGAAGGAATTCTAGTGCCTTGGAATAATATTCCATCAACGCGTGGAGCTCCGCTAGTACTCGTTGCTTTTTTCGTGATTTTATCAGATTTTTCACTTTTTGATTTGGATTTCTTCTTTTGTTTTGGCCGTGGTAATCGTCTATAATCTCTAGGCATGATATTATTTCCCCTAATTAATATAAACTCTATTTGAACTCAGAAAAATTTGAATTAATCTTTTTTATGGAAAAAACTGGAAACTCGTCCAAGAAAGGAAGTCTTCTTTTCAAGCTCTTCAATCTGATCTGTAACACTTGAATCCCGATAATGAATGGCCTTGAGATAAGTTAATGCTTCGGTTTTCTCCCCATGTTCAATGTAGTATTCTGCTAGAAGTTTGTTTGTATCAGGGTCATTTTGATTAAGCTCTCGACTTTTAAGTAGTTTTTTAATTGCGAGTTCAGTTTTTCCTTGAGAAGTTAGAATTTTAGCTTGATGACGTAATGCTTGAGGAAAATCTGGTTTTATCTTTATTGCTTGCTCAAATTTATCATATGCGACAGTTAATTGATCTTGTGATTCTAAAATCAATGCTGAGTTATAATAAGCCCATTCATTTTCCTCAACTTGGTTACTGAGATCATAATATTCAATAGCTTGATAACCATCTTCTTGGAAAAAATAATAATTGCCTAATCGAATTAATAAACGTTGATCAAGAGATTCTTCAATGGTTTCTGGATTGTGTCGAATTTCATCTAATTTTGTTTCAAATTTCTCAATTAGAAACGCCAATTGATCAAGTTCTTGCGGTGAATAATCATCTAAAGGTGAGTCATTTTTGATTTCTTGAGTAATACCTATTCTATCAAAGGCTTGTGATAGACTACTTTGCAAATTATGGAATTCTTGAGTTGATTTCATGTTTATTCATCTTAATGATCTCGATTTTGGCTTAAATTCGGCAGATTGATATTAATAGGGGGATCAAGAGGTGTTCGCTAAAAAATGTTTCTCGAGGTGTAACAATTACCAATTTTTCTAAATCTGTATAAGAAAAATCTTTGGTAAAAGAATATAATATCTCGAAATTTATTGTTAACCGAAGAAAAATCAGCACGAAAATTCTGTGATTTTGCATCAAACAGGTTTAGAAATAAGAATAGGATATGTATTACATGATTGAAGCTATTGTTTTATTATGTGTGATACCTGGAAAAGAGCAGAAAATTAATGAAGAATTTATGAAAATAGAGGAAGTTAAATCTTGCCGTCAAACATTTGGGGAATATGATTTTATATTGGATGTTCATACGGAAAAAGTCAAGAATTTAGGCAGTCTTATCAGCAAAAAAATACGCCATGTTGAAGGAATAACTAAAACTGTGACTTTAATTATCAGTGACACTTTAAATAACAAAGAAGAGTGAATATGGCTAATTACTAAAGTGAATATATTTTAATATCTGAAATAGGGTACCTCATTCATTATAGCTGAACTATAAAGCATAGCTATATTTTTTTATTGGGAGAAAAATAGGGGATTCGGATTGCATTTCTTTCAAAAAAGTGCATCTCACGATATTTTCTTATAAAAACATATTTATTCAAATTAAACTAGATTATTTCAGATAAATTTAAAATTAGGGTGAATTCATGAGAAGAAATAAAGTCAAAAGTTTTTTAGTAGCCATAATTATAATGTGTTATATATTAAGTGGATTTTCTATAGATGTATCTGCAAATCCCTCATCACAAACTATCATTTCTCAGAATACACAATTACATATTTATACATATGATAGCTTACTTGCAGACCCATTTTACGACATAAAAGGTAATTTTACTGAATATTCTGGAATTACAGATATTAAGATAACAAAATTTCCAGATGCAAATAGTATCCTTACTACATTAATGTTAGATAAAACGGAAGGTAGAAATGAAGCAGATGTTGTAATTGGTATTGATAATGCATTAATTCATTCAATTGAGAATATAAGTGAGCTTTTAGAACCGTATACTCCAACAAACATTAGCCAAATCAATGAAACTCTAATCGAAAATCTTGATCCAGATCACTATTTGATTCCGTATGACTTTGGGATTATTGCTCTTTGGTATCAGAATCAGGTTGTTAATTCAACTACTAATCCCGAATTAATTAATCTAACTTTAGAGACACTGCTGGAATCAGATTTATTATCAATGCTTATTGTAGAGAATCCAAAATTAAGTAGTCCTGGTTTAGGTTTTCTTTTATGGACTATTGCTGTATATGGTGATCCTCTAATAAATTTCAAGGGTTTGCTCGATGATGATTGGAGAAATTGGTGGAATAAGTCAAAATCTGATATTATAATCACAAAATCATGGGGAGATGCCTGGACTTTGTTCTCTGAACCTTCAGAGGAGAAGCCAATAATGATATCCTATGGAACATCACCCGCTTATGGTTTCTGTCAATGGGCAGATAATACATCGTCAGCTGTTGTTACTCATGAAAATGAAACAAAAAATGCTTGGCTTCAAATAGAGGGTATTGGATTAGTAAAGAATGCACCTCTTAAGGATAATGCCAAGAATTTTATTGACTGGTTTCTTGGAGAAGAATTACAAAGTGAATTACCTGAACATCAATGGATGTATCCCGCTAATACTGAAGTTAATGTATCTGATTGCTTTAAAAAAGCATCAATTGCACCTAGCGAAGTTAATCCTTTGAATAACTTACTTCCACCAGCAATGTTGAAAAAATATTTAACACAATGGCAAGATCAATGGGAACAAGTTGTTGTAAAAAAATCCATTCCTGGATTTGATATACCAATTGCGATATCAAGCATACTGGTTATAGCCTTTTATGCAATATTAGTAAACAGGAAAAAGAAGAAATCGTCCTAATGTTATCTCTTTCCAAGTAACCATTGGATCATTGAGTTCGGTCAATGTGGAAGTCTTTTCAAATACAATGAAAAAAATTGGGATATTAATTCTTCCCCTATTGTTTCTATTCGTTTTTTTCATCCTTCCATTGTTAAAAATCGTATTACTTGCCTTCGGAATGAACTTGGATGGTAGCTCTACATTCTCTTTATCTTACTTGATTGATGTGATTTCTCATCCCCTAAATCAATATTTCTTATATTGGGACATCCAACAGGCATTGATAACAACTTTTCTCTGTTTATTACTTGGTTTACCAGGATCGTATATTTTTGCTCATTATAAATTCCCTGGAAAAAGATTTTTACGTAATCTTTTCACTGTTCCGTTCATTCTTCCTCCGATTGTTGTATTAATTGGCTTTATATCAGCTTTTGGTCACGGAAGTTTAATAAATCAACTTTGGAGTACTATTACTGTGACAAGGTTAATTGAGATTTATAATAGTTATGAAGGGATTATTCTAGCCCACGTTTTTTATAATATCCCTGTTATTATACGATTAGCTGAGATTGGTTGGAAAAATATTGATCCAGAGGTTATTTCAGTTGCTAAAAGTCTTAAAGCTTCAAAATTAAAGATTTTTTTGAAAATTCAATTACCCCAACTTTTCCCAATTTTAGCAGCAGCTTCTTTACTTGTATTCATTTATGCTTTTAACAGCTTTGCAATTGTACTTGTTCTAGGTGGAGTAAGTTTTCAAACATTGGAAGTACGAATCTATTCACTAGCATTAAAAAGTTTTCAAATGAATAGCGCAGCAGCACTGACACTGATACAGTTACTCATCAATATTCTTGTGATCTTACTATACCTGCATATTTCCAACAAATATGAAATTCCAACAAAGAAATCTTCAATTGAATTAGAAAGACCTTTAATATCTGTTTCCAGAAACATCAATTCAATTCTAAAACCGATCTTAGTAGGTATATATTTCTTCTTTGTGGGAGTGATCTGTCTTTTACCCATTTTAGGGGTTTTAATTTCTTCATTTGAAGCTTCTAATGGTATATTTTCACTATCCAATTATGAAATGTTGTTTAATCCCAATATTAGTGATTATATTGGTTTACCTCCTCAAAATATGATTCGAAATACGATATTTTTTGGTGTTGGAGTTATGATATTAGCTTCGATTCTGGCAATTTTTTTGAATTATGGATTAAACTATGAAACAACATACAAAGGAACTCCTAAACTAACATTAATCCAATCTACAACGGGAATTCTAGT
>JAUUVJ010000309.1 GCA_030589605.1 Candidatus Hodarchaeota archaeon
AAAGTAAAAAGGAGGAAAATCTCTTTATTTTGATTTTAGACCCGACTGTAAATATTAAAACATTTTAAATATATAGAATAATCGTTAATTCTTAAAACATATTTGAATTACTTCATAAAACAATAGAAAGTTCTCATAAACTCTATTTGTAAATATCGAAGTAATACTAAGACTTTACAACTCTATCTAGTGGAAATAATTTATTACTATTTTGTTTACATTTAATCTTTTCTTTCGTTTCTAATTATTCTTTTTACTTTGATTAGAAACCATTTAAAGAAATAACTACAATTTATCTTAAGAACTACTGATTATTATCTGTGTTCATTCTACTTGCTTGAAATAAGATAGGTCAGACATCGAAGTTCCTATTTACACTTAATGAAATAACTAGATTGGGTCTAATAACTCAAAATTTTACCTTTTTTTTAAGAAATGGTTTCAGAGTTACTATCTACATGTTAAACAACAATTCTTTTTACTTTTTAACCTTTGTACAAAACTTTAACTTAATTTTTTTGGATTTAAGAAACATAGAAACATTTAATAACCTTGAAAATCTTATATTGAGAGTTTATATTATATTCAACCTAATATCCTCAACAAAGGCATGATCATTATGTCATCAAATATGACTAAAGAAGCTTTAGTTAAAAAGAAATTTTCCATTATTTCTCAACATTATGAATTGCTTGGGAATAGATTAAAGAAAAAGTTGATTGAACTTCTAGAGAAAAATCATATCCCCTTCATCACTGTCAAATTTAGGGTTAAATCTTTTGATTCTTTTTATCATAAAATTAAGAAATATAATGATGATGTAGACCCATTCAAACGAATTGATGATATTTGTGGTTTAAGAATTATTTGTTATTACTATTCTGATTTATTTAGGATTAACCAACTAATACAGGATGAATTTGGAGAACAAATTCAAGAATTTGACACAAAAATACCTAGTTCAGAATTGGAAATTGTGAAATTCGGCTATCGATCATGGCATTATCTTCTAAAACTTGAGGAAGAATGGATAAAAGATATAGGATGTGAAGCTTATTCAAATTTCCGAGCGGAGATTCAAGTATGTACTAGTATTATGGATGCTTGGGGAACGATAGAACACGAATTATCCTATAAAAAGGATATTCCAATTTCTGATAATATGAAACGTCGTTTCGCGCGTATTAGTGCTCTACTAGAGATGGTTGATGAGCAATTTGATAAATTAAGAGAAGAGAAAAGACAGTATCTAGATTCACGAACGTTCAAATCCCGCGATGGTTTTGAAAAACTCGAATTAACCTTTGAAAACTTTCAAAAAATGCTCAATGCTTACTTTCCATACAGAGTTTCATCCTTAAATCAATCTAAGAGATTATACCATGATATCTCTCAAGTAGAGGTAGATATGAAGGACTTGGTAAATTGTATTGAAAAAGCCAAAGACATTCTCCCAGTTATTGAAGAAGATATCCGAAAATTGTTTTTAGCACAAAACAAACTCACTGCAGACGATAAAAAACTATTAAAAATGGCTCCATATAAACAAAACCAAGTTGGTGCCCTAAGAAACATTTTATGGATATTCCATGATGGATTTTGGAAATCACAACGAATAAAATTAGATCACCATGATTGGTATGTTTTTCTCATAATTAAATGGAGGAAAAAGCTAAGGGGGTAATCTAAGATCATCTAGAGTACTAATCGTGATTGATAACTAGATTCCTTCTCCTAATATAATTATTATATTAATTGAAATTACATGAAAGTTGACAAATAATTTATAGTTATCATTGACAAATAATAGCAAAATCTTGTATCCCAGCAACTATTAAAACGGGGTGCTCTTGTTGATAGTCGGTGAAACTCAACTGGAACTGGATGGTATTCGTGTTAATCAGATTTGGATACTTAAAGATTCCGGATCTTGCCTTTTCAGCATGTCGTTTGCTAAGGATAAAGAAAGCTTATTAGATCAAGCAGTATTTACTGCCCTATTTACCTCTATATTTGAATTTGTATACGAATTGACCGAATCTCCTATCAAAAAAATTGCTACTGCTAATATGGCATTGCATGTGTCTAAGAAAGATAATTTACTAATCTGTTTGTCATCTGATGAGGAAATAAAAGATGAAGTTCTCTTATCCAAAATCCTTTCAAATTTAATGGAGGAGTTTGAAAGCGATTATAAAGCTCTTATTGCTTCTGATTCCCAGTTTGATGTGAGCGAGTTTGAATCTAAACTTTTGGAAATCCTAAATGTTAAGTTTTATTCCAAAAAAACTCCAAGCTTCACAATGTTCTTTATCTTACTTGATAAAATCATAGAGAATGTAGTTACTTCTGTCATTTCTGGAGATAGAATCGCTGTAATTGGTGATGAAACTCAGATAGAGGTTATAATTACATCTTTGGAACTGTTTTGTCCACATAGAGATCTCAAAAAAGTTTATTGTACAAATAATGAAATGGAAAAAGCAGATATTATAGGTATTCCTAGAAAATTAGAACAGTCTTACGCTAACCAGGGATACAAGATTTTAGATGCTGAAAATCTAGGGAAGTTCAAAGGTACGCCTAATAAATTTGTCAATAAACTTCTAAAAGATATTAAAAATGCAAAAGATCCTTTGAAAGTAATGTACATAATACAAACGAGAATTAATTACTTTATTTCACGGGTCAATACTATATTGGATCTTTACAAACGTATTGAGGTTGATAATGAGGCAGAGGTGTTTTTGAGAACAGATATTGATCATTTCGATCTTTTCGATTTGATAATTAAGTATATTGAACATAATTGACCCTGAATTCGAGTTACCTAAACAAAAAAGCATCTGGAGAAAACTAGATGATTTCTAAAGAAAAATTTTGATAGAGGTTTATACATGGTTACAATTGAATATTTAATTGAAATTGGTATTCCTCTTGCTTCGCTAATAAGTTCTATTGTGGCTTTCACTGTTTCATGTCTTTTACTCTACGACTGGAAAAAGACTAGAAAGCAACAGAGGCTAGAGTGGGGAATAGGTATGTTAACTTACGCAATGGGTCATTTCATCTATTTCTTGATGAATGTTATAACAGAAGATACTCCACTTCTTGAATCACGTTTATGTGTTTATTTCCCGCTCTTTCCTGGTTGTCCAGATGTGTATATATTATGGTTATGGATTTATATCAATCTAGGAGGCGCGATCACGATGGCTCTCATATTAAAGGGCATATTGCCGATTTTCACGAATAAAAGCCTATATATTTACGGTATACCTATTGGGTTTGCCTTGATATATGGTATTGGTAGTTTCTTATATGGATTCGTATTTGATGTTATCTGGAATCTGCCTGAAGATAACATCTTTGAACTCGTCATGTTGGGACAATTTTTTCGTGGGGATTTGCATCAAGATCCCTCTAATATTACTAATATGAGCTGGTTTATCGTGGAATGCTTAATTATTGTATCTTTCATAATAGGATTCCTGTTTATCATGCACTACAAAGAACTGAAAAAAGAAGGAATGAAAGCGAGACCTTCGCTGCTCATCTCGATACATTTCTTTGGTTATACGTTGTTATTATTCATATGGCCCTTTGGTACTGTAGCCCCTATATTATACCTATTATTCTATTCAGGCAGAACCGTCATAACTACTATTCTTGCTATTGGGTTCATTGATTTGATCAGGAGCACTGAATAAATTAACAAATTTTCATAGTTTTCTCATCGAAAGGGAGGGCTAATCGTAATCGTTCACACAACCTACCTCTTCTAGACTACACTCTAAATTTATCTTTAGGGATTAACGTAAACGGGTCTAATCGGGACCCTGTTTCCTCTTCTAAGTGGATCGCTTCTGAAATACCTTCTTTCAGTCCAGATTGTTCAATCCAGTCCTCTAATGGGGCATTCCTTTTGTTCAATTCCACCCATTTATCTTGTTCCTTTTTAAGCTTTTCTTGCTCCCTAGAAATCCGGGAAATCCAATTTTTCATCCCTGTATCTTCAGCTTCTAATAAAGCTAGTTCTAATAAATAAAACGCTCGATTAATATCACCATCAACCAGCGAAAACTCTGCTCTAAGCATTAAGGATTGCACTTCTAGCTGTGGAGATCGTTGTTGAAGAGCGACATCATGAATTTTAGTTAACAATTCCTTGACCTGTTTAAGAACTTCTTTTTCTCCATAAAATTTCAGTTCATCCAGTAATAATTCACACAGATTCAGCATGGCGAAAGCTGTTAAATTATAATCAACTATTTCTTCATTAACAATTTCTTGAAAGATTTCTAAGGCCTCTGATTTCTGGGCCATACGGGAGTGCGTTTTTAATAGTAAAGCCTCAGCTAATCGGTATCTCTGGCCAATAATCCTACTTCTCTCTTTTTCGTTGATCGCTCTCAGGTTCTGCAAATATTCGTTAGCTTGGTCAGGATCGTTTTTATCATTTGCTACAGAAACTAGTTTAAAGAGACTATGGCTAATGATGAGATTATCACCAATTTCCTCAGACTGGGACAAACTTTGTGATAAGTGTGCCAAAGCTTGATCTAAATCATTTTTCTGTATGTAAATCTGACTAATACTGTTATGTAATTCAGCGATACCTTGCTTATACTCAATCTCTTTGAAATAAGCTAAACTCTGCCGATAGTGCGACATGGCTTGGTCCAGATCAGCTTTTTTCATACAAATATTGCCAATTTCTTTAATAATCAAAGCAATATCTATTTTCCTCCCTATTTTCTCGGATAGGGTTAAACTTCGCTGGTAGTAAATCAAAGCCCGATCTAGGTCACCTCTCAGGCTGTAAATATGACTAATCAGCTTAAGAGATTCAATTTTTGCTTGTCTATCGTTTATTTCCTCAGATAGGGTCAGACTTCGCTGGTAGTAAATCAATGCTTGATCTAAATCACCTTTCTCCTTGTAAAGATAGCCAATAGATTTTAGAAGGTTATTGATGCTAGTTTTATTGTTACTTTCCTTAAGTCTAGCTAATCTCTTTTGGCAGATGTCTAATAAAACTGTAAACTTTTTTTTCTCATTCATCAAGGTGAATAACCTTAACAGGAAGTAATTTTGAGTTGATCATAAGGAATAACTCGATGACCATAATTATACTGAAATAGTGAATTTTAAGTTTTACGATCAAATGTATGATATTCTCTTTAAAAAAAAAGTAAAAGTTTAATGAAAATGGATACAATTGAGGAATGAAAATTGATAAGAACTACTATTTATTATCCATGTTCATTCTAGTTCCTTAAAATAAGATGGATCAAACATCGAAGTTCCGATATGAAGTATCTCAATCAAGATACTCTAATTGAAAAAACTTCATAATATTTTAAGAAATTTCACTTTCTTTTTGAAATTAATTTCTCGATTACTGTCCGGAAACAGTTAACATCTTTTAAAAAATGTATAAAGAAAGTTCTCTCTTGAGTTTAAAGCTCTCTTAGTTTGTTATTTCA
>JAUUVJ010000239.1 GCA_030589605.1 Candidatus Hodarchaeota archaeon
GTGTACGTGGTGTTGTGGGAGCTGGTTTGGGAGTACGTTGAGGTGTGGGAGCATGAGTAGGAGTATGTTGAGGTGTGGAAGCATGAGTGGGTGTAGGGGAAACACTAGGAGCGGATGCAGCGCCAAAAATTGAAAGAAAATCTTTTCCTTCTAATCCAGGATCAAGACTTTCGATCCGATAAACCATTCCATATTCTTCTGCCCGCATTTGTTGGGCTGCTTTAGCTGAAATAAACTTTCTTCTTACTGGTGCTGCTTCTCCCTTCCAAATGAATATTTTTCGCATATTTTCTTCAACGACAATGAATACATTGCTATCAGAAAGATCTGACATCGTAGAAATAGTAACAGGTGTCAAAGTTCCATCATCATTAACACTGAATTTTTTAATGTAATCAGAATCACTCAAAGTTTGTCAACACTCCATACACATATTAAGATATTAATCCTGATAATTAATAGGAGTTGAATAATAATTATATAGGATTATACGTGATGTTTGGTTATTATTTTATTAAACTAACTTAAAGATTAATAACTATTTTCTATTAAAAGGTTAAAATAGCTAAACATATAATATTTTCGCGCTTCATTGTATGATTTTTGATGTTTAAGTCTGAGAAATAATTCGACCTACTAAAGTAGAGCAATTTATCTAGTAACTACTAAATTGCTAAATTTTATAATTGTTAATACTATTTGACTAATTCAATACCTTTAGTGCATCCAATATTTTCTGTAATAATAATATTAAAACTTATCTCACAGGGTCAATTAATGACTGGTATTTGAAATTAGTTATCAATGAGTCCGTATTACCAGATTAAGAATACAAAATTTAAAGATATTGTAAATACTATTTTGCAGGAATTCAAAGAGAGTAGTAATATGAGAAATGAGAAATGGTTACAAAGAGGGATAGAAGAGCTTGACCAAAATCATTGGTTTGATGGATATCAGATGATTCTCGGTGCATATCAGAGAGCTCTTCAATCAGATAGCCCAGAAGATGCTGTAAAAATTGTATCGAAAACTTTACCAATGTTGGAAAGTCAGAATAGATTAGCTTGTGACTTAATTTCGGTGATTATTCTCAGTATTAGTCAAAACCCAGCAAAAAGACCCTGGGTAGAATTAATTCCAGTTTCTTTAAGAGAAATCATAAAATCGAATCTAACAGAATGTGTTCAAGGGATTTGTAACAAAATAATTCAAAATAAAATGTTCCAAGACTCTGAATTATTACAACATATTAATAATATAATTTTGGAGAAAAAATATAGCTTATCCATCCTAAATCATCTCTACTACTGCTATATAGGAATTTTATGCCGCAAAAAGGATTTTGCTTCAGCTTTTGAAAGTCTATCTACATGGAGTAGTGAATTAGAACAACCTACTCCAAAAATCCGAACATATCTTACTTTAGCTGAAATTAACGCTTTCGAAATAAAGGCTGGAGAAGATAGTAAATACCTGAAGGTAGAAGATTCTGAAATTAAAGCTAGTGGGTCATCTGAATCAGAAACAGAATCATATTTAGAAATAGCTAATAGAATTTTCAGGGCAGTTCAGGTAGAAGATGCTACTGAATTTAAATCAACAATTCAAGATTATTCAGATTTAATAAATTATAAATCAGATGCTTTATTGAAGGTATTATGTGATGGAATTTCAGAAATTTTCAAACCAAAAGCTAATTTGGGATTATCTTCTTTATTTGGAGCTTAAAATAACACTGAGGACTTTTTTTACGGCTTCAACCCCGTTTATTGCTGTTAAAATCTTGGTTGAATCAATTTCAGTCCTATCATCGATTGTACCTCGATTTCCTATTTCACGACTCCAGCCTGGAATCGATGTTATGCATACGAGGGGTTTTCCATACATACAAGCGTAAGATAGTTCGGAAAGTGTTCCCACTCTTCCTCCACAGGCAATTACACCATCAGATGCTAATGATACTAGCGAATTTCGTGTCCAATACAAAAAAGTTGGAATTCTTATTGTTATGTATTGATTAACTTCAGGATCTTTTTCATCAGTTGGTAGAATTCCAACACTTATTCCTCCTGAATCGAAAACTCCCTTCGCAGCTGCTTCCATTACTCCTCCTCGGCCTCCACAAATTAAAATAGCCTTTGCACGAGCAATTTCTTTTCCTAACTCATAACATATTTCGTATTGCTGTTTAGATCTTATAATTGAATCTCCAATTACCCCAATTTGAGTTGTATATTTCTGTACCATATAAATCAACTTACCTATAGTTTTTCTTTCCTTCTAATGATGGAATTATTTGTTTTTTAGGATTGGAAAAAGAAGTTTTTAGAGCATTAACAATGAAGTGATCTAAAAAGATCGCAAGCGAACCTACTTCTGAATGAGGTTGGTTTGTAATTGAAACATTCCAATTAGCATATTGAAATACCTTACCAGGTACCTTTTCTCCTCCGAGAATAATTGCTACGTTATTAGGTTGCTTTCTTAATTCGACAAATGTATCAGATTTCTCAAAAGTTGAGAGATTTTCTCCATACATTGTAAGATGTATGATTTTCATTCCCTTAATTTTCCACTTTTCGATTATAGGTTTCCATTCGTCATAAAGTACAAATTCAAGGTTAAATCCACCTCCCCAAGAGTCAGAAACTTTGTTGATAGAGTCTTTGAGTTTTAAATCTTTCTCCCCTGCAATTATCATCTTTCTAACGCCCAAAGCTCGGGCAACAAGAGCCAAATGGGAAGTTATTCTCTTATCACGATTATATCTGTGACCAATTCGGAGAATAGTAACCAATCGCGCCTAACTCTCACAGCTGAATTACCTTGATTTTGTTAAAAAAAGTCTTATATTTTGAGCCAAGTGATTAAAAGATTCATCTACATTTTCGCCAGTTTTAGCTGATGTTTCAAGATATGGGATATCATAAGGAATATTATAATCAATTTTCAATTGCTTGATAAATTCTAAAGCGTCTTTTTCAGAAACACTATCTTCTGCTTCGTTACGTAAATCGGCTTTATTTCCCAGTAAAGCAATTGGCATGATTCCTCTTCCAGAATTTCTATATAGTTCATCTATCCAAGATGGTAAATTTGTGAAAGAATCACGACGAGTAAGATCAAAAATGAGTAAAGCGCCATGAGAACCTTTGTAATACAATTCGCGTACTGAATTGAAACGAGGCTGACCTGCAAGATCCCAAATTTGAAATTTGACATCTTTATTTCCCTCATCCGTTTTTATATTGGTCTTTTTAACCGCAAAATCAGCTCCAATGGTCATTACGTACCCTGAGGAAAATTGTTTACCTAGATATCGTTCACGTAGAGCAGTTTTACCTACAGCACCATCACCGAGCAAACAGACCTTCATAAGTAGCAATTGAAGTCACAGCTCCTAAACTCATTTCAGTAATGTTTTTTAATCTTCGTAGAGTTACCTATTGTTCTTGATTGGATTTTCAATAATTCTATATTAGTAATTAGATCATATAATCAGTTTTCTTTTAAACACTTCTAAAAGATAAAGACTTATATCGAAATATCAAGAAGAAAAATGCTCCAATTTAAATTCTCCCCCACTCTATTCAATCCATTCTAAGTGCAATTAACCAGTATAGTCAAGGATTTATCAATAGAATATTATCAATGATAGGATCAAAAGTTAAATTATAAAAATAAATCTTGTATTCAAATGTTAAGAAAATCAATCAGTAACACACAAAAAAAAGGATGACTCATTCAAAGATTAATGGATTTCTCGTCTAATTCTAAATAGTTTTATATTTCAATTAATAAAATAGTTGAAACTCTTTTCTAAATAGAGTTCTTTAGAAACGAGATTATTTTAACTCATCTAGACTAATCTTAATAATAGCCCCAAAAGTTTTATTTTTAGCGAATAAGTAATAGTTAAATTAGATGAAAATTTAGACTATTAAAAAGAGGAATCTTTCTTACCTTCATAAAATTAAGAAAGATGAGATTTATTCAATAAATTCACTGGAAAGTTATTATATGGTTGGATTGAAGATATCTTCAAAAGAAGTAAAGGATATTATTCAAGTTTTAGGATTAAATGAAGATGAACAAGGGAAAGTATATCTGAGTCTTCTTTCATTAGGTATGGCTACACTTGGCCAAATCAGTTTGTTATCAGGTTTAGATTATCTTAAAACACAAGAAGCTCTTAATGTATTGGTTGGAAGTAAACTAGCAGGCCGAATTCCAGGAAAGGTTGGAAGATACTTTGCGTTAGAACCTTTCTTAAAATCATTCACTCTTGCTTATGATCCAATTACACTAATAAATGTACGAAAAGAAGCTTCAAAAATAATAAAAACTGATTTACAAAAAACCTCAAACATTTTAGACAGTACGGTGGATAGGTTTAGAAAAAATGCTTCTGATCTAGAGAATGATTTTTCTCAAAGTATGAATCCAATGATATTAGAATTTAATGGGCTAATGGATACTTTTAGGAGGGATATAAAGTCTACTAATGGCCAAATCCAAGAAATTATCAGTACAATTAATAGTAACATCCAAAAAACAAGGGAAGAGAATAAAAAACTCAATGCACAACTGTTAACATCACAAATTACAAAACTTGACAATTTACCTGGTATTTTCAATACTCAAGTTCCAAAAATAAGTCAGGAACTGAATTCGATTACTCAAAGTACGAGTGATGAGCTAAAACAATATCAAAATAAGTATAATTCAGATCTGAAGTTGTTTGAAGATTTAGTAAGGAATATTATCAACCAATCGTCTGAAAACTTCTCTAATGGCTTTAAAAGAATTCAAAATGAACGTTCTGAAGGACAAAATGCGTTTGAAAACAAAATAATGGCCCTGAAATCAGCTATTGAAGTACTCGGTATTAAAGCTGATCAAAATGAACCAAAATTCCAAAAGATTAGAAATGGCTATAGCAAATTAAACAACGCTATAAGAATACTATTTAGCGAATTAAACGAAAAACTAGATCAAATGGAACCAGTTCTTACTAGTTCTATAGAAGATATTCAAAAAAGAAAATTGCTTAAAGGAAAAGAGATTTTGGTTTCAAATTTAACACAAGTAGATAACAATAAAAGTGAAATGCAGAATATCTTGAAGCAAACAATGACATCCTTAGAAGAAATTGATTCATTGAATACTCTAATGACTGAAACAGAGAATGATCTTGTAAATGCAACGAAAAACGGTCTACTAGATGTTCAAAATTTAGTAGATTCTGAAGTTCATCAGCTTTCAAAAATATTTCAGGATTTAAAAGAAAAGATCGATTCAAATAGCCAAGTAGTTCAAGAGGATCTCGAAAAACAAAGACAAACATTGAATGAACAAACTAATGATATTAATGAAACCTTAAATGAGAAGGTTGAATCATTCAATAAAAATTTGGAAGACAAAGCATCAAATTTTGTCGACAAACTTTCGCATTTAGTCGAACAAATCGCTGATGATTATAAAAATGAATTAAGAACATACTTTGAGGAAGATAAAGCTTCAGAAGTTACTAAAAGTAATCTTGATGATTTATTAAACAAAACTAATGACATTAATTCAAATATGAATATCGAACTAGAAAATGGTTTAAAAACGATTTCAAATGTTGATAATGGATTTAAATCATATATAACGGGAATGAACACATTTACATCTAATTTCACGGATGTACAAGTGGAAACATATATCGAAACACTCAATAAAGCTAGAGAAATCTTGAACGTTAGTACTGTTGAGTTTGAGAAAAGAATAGAAAATGAAATATCAGCTTTAACCTTTTCGATCAAGGAAATGAAACAAAAAATCAATAGTGTATTCGAATCATCACGAATGACTGAATATTCAGAACTCGATCCCTCACTTTTCACTACCGAGATAGTTATTGGAGAACCAACTATCATTATGTTGCTTAGAGACTTAACTATTCGCGCTAAATCATCTTTGACTGTCTTAATGCCTCGTCCAGAGCTTCAAACAATGATTCTGGCTTCTAAATTACCAATGAAAACACGAGTGAGTATTATAGGTGATTTTAGGAAAGTACCTGAATCAAGCAAGAAAAAGGTATTAGCTTCAGGTAATGTACGCTTAAAACAACTTGATGGTATTGAATTCTGGGGTTGTATTAGAGATGCAGAAGAGTTGTTAATATGTCCCGAACCTAAGAATCCTGAAAAAGAGGAGCTACTTGGAGTTATTACAACAAATGATAATTTAGTTGAGCTATTCTCTCAAGAAATAATGACATATACAACAAGAAGTCGGGAAATTCTCTTGTAATTTATCTCATTTAGAAATAGAAAAACTAAGGCTAAATTACTTAGTGATTTATAATTTAGCTGCTTTAATAGCTTGGTTTAATGTTTGGTCTTTTTCTAATATCCGGTTTTTCGATATAACATTGATCTCACCATTTTTTACAGTAAAATCAACACGGCCAGCAGAATATTCAATTGTATAATGATTTTCTTTTTTAGTGAAATAAATATCACTTATTTTTGTCA
>JAUUVJ010000183.1 GCA_030589605.1 Candidatus Hodarchaeota archaeon
CAGGAAAAGGAGGACACGCAGCATTACCACACCAAACCGTAGATCCAACTGCAGTGTTGATGGATATCTATAACGCTTTACAAAAGATCATCAGTCGTGAAATAAATCCCTTTGAACCAAGAGTACTTACGACACCAAAAATAGTAGGTAGCAATGCACACAATATCATCCCTGAAAAAGCTATTCTTGAGGGTACATTTAGAACGTTGAATCCTGAAGTCCGTGATCATATAATTAAAAGAATGAAAGAAATTGTTGAAGGATACAGTAAAGCATGGCGATGTACAGGAGTAGTTGAAGCTCATCCCGTTTCATATCCACCTTTAATCAATGATGATGACGCTGTAGACGAGGTTAAAAGAATACTTAAAGAACTGGATGAAGTGCAAACGATGGATCGAAGTATGGGTAGCGAAGACTTTTCTTTTTATCTTGAAAAGACTAAAGGAGCTTTTATAACCCTAGGAATTAACAATAAAGATAAAGGGATCATCTATCCTCATCATCATTCCAAATTCCAAGTTGATGAATCTGTACTATGGAAAGGAACAGCTGTATACACTCTTCTCGGATTTTATTCACTATTTGAAAAATAAGGTGGATATTCTTGAAAACTACTGAGATGATTCAGAATTGGGTTTATTAAAATCAAATAGATTGAATGATTTAACAGCAAAAGAATGGACCCAGTATTCTACTTCAGTTATTCTATTTTCATCAAAAAATCAATTGATTAAACGTATTTCCCGGATATACTCTAAAGAAAACGCTACTATTGGATATTTCAAACCTCTAATAAAACCTAAATGGAAAAAAAGAAGAATTTTTTCTAGAGATTTTTATTCAGAACATTTTAAGGAGAATAAATATAGCTTAATTATCATAGATTTTCAAGATATAAAATCGACTTCACGGTATAAAAAAGCAGAAAAATGGTTTGAAAACCAAAAAAAAGTTTTTATTGAAAGTTTAGAGGATTCAAAATATTTATTAGTTATCGCTAACGATTTTAGTGATCCTTATCATAAAATAAAATATTTCCCAACCCATCATTTTCTTATTCAAACACTTGGAAAATACCGCTTTTTACATACTGATCTTTGGGTTTTAACAAATCCTAAAAAGATAGGTTCTTTCTCTCCAACATTCCTCTTATGTTTTAAACAATCTAATAACATGCTAGGGCTTCCATTGAGATATAATTCACAGGATTTCATAAATAATGTTACTAAATATCATTTAAAAACAAAGTACATTTATAAGAGCATTATCCAAGGATTTTCGTCCACTAGAGAACCTGAATATCTTAAACACGGAGCCACCTTTCCTCAACCCCTAATTGAATATTTTATAAAGATTTTTACAGAAGAAAGAGATTCTGTATTAGATATCTTTTCGGGAGTAGGATTATCATTGTTTGCTGCAATAAATCTTCAGAGAAACGCAATTGGAATTGAACTAAATCCAAAGTACATAAGATGGACAAATAATCTAAAAAAAAGAAAATTTGGACAGTTAATGAATTACGTATACAATGAAACACCTAATCGTGCCTCATTCAAAGTGATTAATGATGATAATCGAAATTTGTTAGTTCATATAGAAAAAAATAGTGTAGACTTGATGATTACAAGTCCTCCGTACTTTAATATCCTTCATAAGGTAGAAGATGAAGCAGAAAAAAGAGGAACGGAAAGTGTTTTTAGAAGAAGAAAGAGTAATACAATAAAAAACTTACCCTCATTGGATAAATATTTTGGAACAAATTCAATAGAAAAAATAACACCGATTGACACAGATAATACAGCTGAGCAAATACTTGCATCCTCTCTAATACCTCATCCTTATTCAGGTGATGACAAAGATTTAGGCAATATTACTTCATATCATGAATTTTTAAAGGAGATAGAACAAACTCATAAACGTGTATTCAAAGTTCTTAAACCAGGTAGTTTTGCACTCTGGATTATCAAAGATTTTCGGGATATAACAAATAATATTCCATATGTTAATTTTCACTCTGATTTAGCGACTCTAGCCATGAAAAACGGGTTTATTTATTTTGATCTACTTGTTTGGAATCAAAACCGCGAGAGAAGATTGATACACCTTGGAGGAGGAAATACTTATTATAATTCTATGACTATGTCTTTCATTGTTATTTTACAAAAACCTACCATAGCTAAAGAGAAAGATTAGTCATAATAAGGGAATGAATAAAAATTTGAGTCAAGAAATACCTACTAGAATTGAAAATCTATTGGAGAAACTTATTGACTCTGTACCACCAAATTTTGATGAATTGCTATCCTCAAATGATAAAGAAGAATTAAATCAGTTTTTAGATTTAATGGGTATTTCTACCGACTTCATTAATATCATTAAAACTCTATCTGCATTGCTACTTTTGAATCGAATAAGGTTTGTGATTCAAACTGAAAATAGAGAGACTAATTTACATCTTTCAATGGATACAATGAATTCTAATCTAGAAGAACAATATCCTAAAACTTTTATTTCTTCCATTTTAAGTGTTATTGCCAATCAAAGTAATTTTGTTGTTACCACAGAATTATTTTCTTATATTAGTGATTTTCAAACTTCTCCTGAATTATTTTCATATAAATCTGAATTTCTAAAGCAAACTGAGAATTTATTTGCTGAACTATATAAAGAAACTTTAAAACAAGAATATCGAAGAAAATTAGGGCAATTCTGGACTCCAGATTATATCTCTGAATTTATGATGAAACTGATACTCCAGAAAAATCCAAAAAATATTCTAGACCCCTGTTGTGGCCCAGGCACATTTTTCCAAACTTTGAAACGAATAAACCCAGATTATGATGGAAAAACATCAGAATTGGAGATTTACCCTTTACTTTTTGAAATCGCTACTGTAAACTCATATCCTCATACTTCATTCAATGAATATATCTATGGAGATTTTTTGAAGGGAAAAAAAGAACAATATGCTAATTCGATTGAATCATCATTAGCATTTTCCACACCTGTAAGCCTAGATTCATATTTCAACAAAAAAAAGACGATGGGGTTTGACGGAATAATATGTAACCCTCCGTATTCACGCCATCATTCAATATCCGCATCTCTGAAAAAGAAGGTAGGAAATGAAATTGAGAATACTTTTGGAGGAAAATTCAATCGGATTTCAAGCTTATTTGTTTATTTTATTCTTAAATCAATGACCTATCTTAACCAAGGAGGTCGAATGGTCTTCATTACACCAACTATCGCTTTTGAATCGCGAAATAGCTCATATTTAAAGAAAATCCTGAAAGAATATTTCTCCATTCCTTACATTATTGTTTTTGATCAATCTCTCAGTATTTTCCAAGGCGTAGATACCGCTGCGTGCATTTTTGTTGTTGAGGGAAAAAAACCTGAAAAAAATTATCAAACTAAACTCATGGTAATTAACAATTGGGTTTCAGCAACCGAAATTATGGCTAATTTAGTTGAAAATCAGGTTGATACAAAAAAATGGAGAGATGGTGAATTCTATCTTCAAAAACAATCACTTCTTGATCCTGATAAAAACTGGACGAGGCCAAGAATTTTTTCAGCAAAAGAGAGGAATAGCAAATTAGTAGAACTATCACAATTCTTTAGGGTGATGCGTGGAATTGCAACAGGAAAGAATAACTTTTTCACCCTAACAGAAAACGAATTGAGGAACTATAGAATTAGAAAAGAATTCGTTGTACCTACAATAACAAAAACTAGGTATATTCAGAAATTTATACTGTCTGATGAAGATTTTGATGATATGAGAAAAGAAGGAAAGAAAATGTGGTTATTAAATCTTCAAAAACAATCTAATGAAATTGAAGATGAAAATTTACTCGCATACTTAAAATTTGGAATTGAGACAAAAGTTAATGAAGGGAGTTTAGTAAAAACAAGAAAAAAATGGTATTTCACCGAAAAAAGAGAGATCCCCCATTTTATTTACACCTATTTAAGTAGAGGGAATCCTCGATTTATATTGAATCAAGCAAAAGTACGCCCACTTAATACATTTCTTATGTTATATCCTCGAACTGAAGTGAAGCTGTCAAAAGAATATTTAATTCTTTTTTGGGTCATTCTAAATTCAAAAATAACAAAAAAACACCTTCAAGATGTGGGGAGAAGTTATGGAAGTGACACATTAAAAATAGAACCAAAAGAAATGATGAAGCTGTTAATTATCAATCCTTTCAAGCTCTCAGCTTCAAATAAAAAAGCATTATTAAAAAAAGCTAAAATGATAGAAGATATCACCGATATCCATTCAGCCTCAAAAACCCAAATATTTGATGAAATAAACAGAATCCTTGAAAATGAGATTAAAAAAATCATCTCAAATCAAGTGATTCAAAAAGAATGAGAAATTGTTTTCCTATCTTCTATCTAACCATCTTTCTCCACTATTAACTAAACTGAATCCTCTAAGAATTTCCTTTAACCCACTTTTTTCTGAAAATTTATTCACTTCGACAACAACATCAATGGGAGCTATTTGTGCAACCCTACTGCATCCTTTTTGCATGATTGTTCCCTGAACTTTCGAATTCAAATCCTGAACATCTTGTGGCATGGGTTTTACTCCTCTTAGGTCTCCCAGTATCGTAAATCCTTTTTGTAACTCTGTATCATCTAATACTTTATTCCAGTCAGATTCAAAATCTGGGATTGCACCAACAGACGGTATATCACCAATCAATGTGAAATAAACTCGATTTTTTTCTGTATTAACATCTAAAGAATAATGTTTATGCTCAATCTTATTCATTTTTCAACAACTCTTTCGTGTTTATATACTCTTATATATCATATAATAAATATATTATAATTAATATAACATACATATTATAATTCATATGATTCTAGTCAAAACTTCCTTATAAATAAAGCAAAATAAATCATCAGCAAGTCTCCAATCCTCAACAAGAAAAAATCGTAATGATCTCCAATAGCATGAAAAGCAATAACAAGAGAATTTTAACAAAGAATATGGATCATTAATCATCAAACTTCAAACTTATCATACTAATAATTTGTATCTACTGAAATTGCGTCTAATTTATCTTCCATTTTACGACTTTTATCTTTTCGATAGTCGATTTTCAATTGAGTAAGGATTCGTTGAGCTTCAGCAGAGAAAATAGCTTCATGGGCTAATTTAGTAATCTCTAGTATCTGATCTATATTATCTGCTTCAATTACTGTACCCATGGGGTGATGTACTACTCTGACTCCCTGATATTTCTCAATTTCTTGAACTGCTTTTTTTAACAAATTTACTCAAGCTGGTTCCTTCTCCGACTGGAAAAGTTGAAAGTTCAGCAGGATCTTTTTTTCCAGATTGACAGAATTTTGCAGAAAGAAATTACCAACTAAAAAAAAATCCCCAAGAAGAGTTTGTTTAGCATAGCTTTTAAATTATAGGTTATGTAATATACACAACCTGTCTGAATCTAACTACTATACCTATTTGTGACTTCATAAATTAAGAAATATCAGAATAGTGTACCAACAGGTAATCTAGATTAATCCTCAAAATGAAATACTATCTTAAAGAGTCCATTTTAAATATTTAGCAAAAAGAGTAAATAGGTTGGTGAAAAAAATCTCCGAAAATTATGACGAAGTTCTCACAGAAGTAACTCAACTACGTTATAAGGGGAAATTCGAACCTGCTTTGAGCTTGATTGAAACGCATTTAACAAGCAAGGATTTGAAACCTGAAACGAAAATCAAATATGCTCTTCTAAAAGCATCGGTTCTAAATACCATGGGTAAGTATAAAAGATTAAATATTTTTCTGGATGAATTAGTTGAGGAAATCATTCACTTGAATTTACCTGTTGAATATTTAAAGGCCAAAATTTTGAAAGTTAGTACCCTACAGCAGCTAAATAAAAGAGAAGCAAGTCTTGCCTTAATTGAGGGATTGGATGACTATATTGTCAAACACAAAGAGTTATCTTTAGAAATACAAAAACACGTCAAATCAACTCTTCTTTATCATAAAGGAAATATATTATGGTATACAGGAGAATTTGATAATGCCTTAGAGCATCTTACTAGAAGTATGAATCTTGTAAAAAAGACTGATGACCAAGAACTGCTAGGAATGATTTATAATAGAATTGGTGCAGTTTATGGAAATAAAGGGATGTTTGACAAATGTTTAAAGTATCTTAAGAAGAATTTAGATATCCAACTAAACTTAATGAATAAAAGAGAGATCGCAACCGCATATAACAATATCGGGGAAACGTACTTCCAGACGGGAGAATATGATATGGCATTGGAATGTTACGAAAATTGCTTTTATATAGATGAAGAAATCGGAAATAAAACAGATATTGGTATTTCATTAGCCAATGTAGGTAGAGCTCACTCATTTCGTGGAAATCACGAGAAAGCTTTGGAAACTCTTAAAAAAGCCTTAATATTAAACGAGGAGGCAAATGATGATTATACAACAAGTGATTCATTACACTATCTTATTCAATTATTACTCGAGATGAAAGCTCCTATTACAGAAGTGAACCAGTATTTAAGAAAACTGGAAGAACTCTATAAACGTTCTAAGAACAATATTGTTCGTGATTATTATTTAATCTCTAAAGGTCTTGTTCTAAAGTCAAGTGAAGATTTAGCTCAAAAGATAGAAGCAAAAGGTTATTTCAAAAGAATTGTAAAAGATGATTCAGCGATGTTTGATGTTGCGAACAATGCTGCTCTCAACTTGATTGAACTCTTGTTAATAGAACTAAAAAGCACTGAATCACCAAAGGTCTTGGTTGAAATTGAAGACTTAACCAATAGACTTCTAGGTATTGCTGAAAAACAGAATTTAGCACCTGTTCTCGTACAGACATTTTTATTGCAGAGTAAACTCTCCCTCCTTCAACTAGAAATTAATAAAGCGAAAAAGTTACTAGATAAAGCAGGAGAACTTGCTGACGTAAAAGATTTACGGAAATTATCATTAACTGTCATGAAAGAACAAAAAACATTATATGACAAATTGGACTCTTGGGAAAACGTCATCGATAAAAAAGTCTCAATACGTGAAAGAGTAGAAATGGCTCAAATCGAAGATACCTTACTAAAAATGACCAGTCATAGATTAGAACTTAATGATGATGTTGAATTTCTAACTAAGGAGTTTGATATCGATAAACTAAGTTTACTTGTGTTTAGATTTGGAAGTAAAGGCGCTGAATTTTTTAGAGGTGTAGATCTACCCAAAAGTGAAAATATAGAACGAGATTTATATTTCATGTCTGCTACTTTCATGACCATGGTAGGACAAGGAAATAATTATCATACAGGCCTTTTTGGCCCTCTTCCTGTGCCTATAAAAGGGTACTCTACCATTATCTATTCTTTGATGATGAACGATCGCAATCAAACCGATAAAAGGTTGAAAGGAAAAACTTATGCGTTTTTCTGCCTCTTATATCCCCAACGATTTTCTACTATGTTCTATCAAAGATCTATTATCGAAAAAACTTTTAAAACTAATATTATCAATTTAAAAGACCTTAATGAGGTAACTGAACCATTTTTGATTGATTTAAGAGAAGACATGCATCGCAAAATTATTGAGGTGTTTTCTCCAACTTCTATATAGATATCACAAATAACGTGCATCCACACTGGATATCATTTTAAGTCTTGAAATATAACA
>JAUUVJ010000302.1 GCA_030589605.1 Candidatus Hodarchaeota archaeon
TCTTTCAGTATTCATGATAGGATTGTTATCTCTTATCTACAAAATTACACCCTTTTTATTTGTTTTTACACTTATTTTTGTAGGAGTTGGGGTGGGATATAATTATATAAAACACATGGGGTTTATTGGTAATATATGGGTATCTTTTGGGTATGTTGGACCTTTGTTTATCGGTTTCTTTTTATTTAATCCTCATGAACCAATTATTGTACAAGCGGCAATTTTTATTTTAACTGCTGCCTTTTTTTTAGCCGCAGGAAGAGAAATCGTTAAAGATATTCAGGATTATAAGGGAGACTTAGAACAGAATTTAAATTCTTTACCAATAAAATTGGGACCAAAAGCGGCTGGTTTCGTTTCTATGTTTTTTTTTCTCCTTGCTATGATATCCTGCATGTTAATAGGCTTTTTTATTTACAAAAATATAGTTTATTGGGGTTTAATGATTTTATTTTTAGTTATGCTTAGTTTTACACAATATATTGTTTTCACAGAGGGTATAGAAATAGAAGGGGGTAAGAAAACCCGAAAATACACTCGTTGGTCTCTTTGGATATCTTTAGGAGCATTATTTTTTGGAGTTTTTTTCATAAAGAGTTGACAACTAAAACTTCAAATCTTTGTAATGAATATCGTTCCTTTCACCTTTACCCGAGAAATAATCTCACTTCATCCAATATTCCAGAAGCTGTACGTTATCCTTGAAATAATTCCTACTTTTCAATATTGCTTTATCTTCAATAATAAATGATTAAGTTAAATGGAAACTATAAATTTAGTTAGAAAAATGTTGTAATAACAGGTGGATTGAATAAATGAAGGAAATTAATAACGATACATCCTCACAAACAACATCTAAGAAATTATTAACCAAAACTGATTTTTTATTCCCTTTTGCTGTTGTTCTACTAATGATGTCTAGTTTTAAATTAACAGGTACTTTAGTAAGTTTTATTATATCATTTTTTGAAATCACTACTCTTTTATCACTTCCATATGATGATGCAGTAAAAATTCTGACTCTTTTTCTGAATTTAGCAGCTCAAATTGGAGGAATTGCAATATTTATAATGTTATATCAAACAAAGAAAATAGAGCGAGATGAAAGAACTGTACCAAGATCAAATCCGATTATTCAGATTTATCTGTTATATTCAATCGAATTATTATTATTACTTCTTATAGCTCTTTTATTTGATCCATTATTAGAACCATTAGGAGAAAGCACTACTAGATATGAATCGATTTTTCCATCAATGTTGCTCCTTAGTATGCCAATCTATTATATTCTATTTTTTGGTGTATTAGTTTTTGGTGCAGCTATATTCGAAGAATTAGTTTTCAGAAGAAGTTTTATCCCTTTTTTGGAAAGAAGGGGCTTAGGAAGTTTATGGGTCTTAATAATAAGTAGTTTAATGTTTTCTCTGATGCATGTTCCATCAGATTTGCTAGAATTTTTAACTACAGGGAATGGAGGCGCCATACGTTATGCAATTAATCATTTTTTTGGGACATTTATAGGTGGAATGGCATTTGGATATCTTTACATGCGAACTAGGGATATTAGATGGTCAATAATTGCTCACGGGGTTTTTAATGGTATTTCTGGAATCATGATCATTGCAGAAACAAGATTGAATGAAATAATAGCTAATTTGGGGTTAAGCCTAGAAGAATTTTTGGATTTAATAATAGATGGATCAATAACATTGACTGGAGAGGATTTGACTGTATTTACTTTCGTAGAAATTGGAGGATTATTCTTAACTCTATCAGCACTAGTAGGAGTTGGTGTGATAACATATGCTGCATATCAGATAGCAAAATCACAAAGTTTAAGCTATAAACCAACATGGATTAACATTGTAACAGACTCCAAAATGAGGAAATCTAATTTAAAACCAATATTGTTATTTATGATATTGTTCATCATTATCGATGGTGGAATGCTAATTTTCTTGTATTTTTTGGGATCTTTTCTCGGGCCAGAGAGTGAATTTACGTCTCTTTTCTTGTACTGGATTGAAATATCGGTACTAATCCTATTATGCGCAATCTTGATCTATTTCATATTTATAAAAGGTAAACCTTTAGAAGAAGCTGACTATGTTTCTCCTTTGGCATATCCTACAGAACCAGATTATGTTACTCCATTGTTTTATGGAAGAGATACTCCTTTACAGAAATCTACTGAATATATTAAGTCTCCCAAACATTGTGGTTCGTGTGGAACAGAACTTTTACCCAATGCTCGTTTTTGTGGTTTTTGTGGTTTTAAAAATGATTATGGTGATATTGATTCAAGATTAAATGAAAAACTGAGTTAACCTGGTGTCTTATAACCAATTTTCCTCAAAAAATTCTTTCTTTCAGCTTTATCGCTATCATTTTCTATTCCTTTAGGGGAAAATCCATCGATTACTCCTAGGATTCCTCTACCTTGATCTGATTTTGCAATGATCACCTGTACAGGATTTGCTGTTGCACAAAATACTCTAACGATTTCAGAAACAGACTGAATGCGCTTGAGAACATTTACAGGAAAAGCATTCTTCAAATAAATTATGAATGAATGACCTGCTCCAATTTTATATAATTGATTAGTTGCAAGTTCCTCCAAATCTGGATCATTTCCACTATGACGAATAAGGCAAGGTCCAGATGCTTCAGAAAAAGCAATACCATATTTTATTCCAAAAGAAGCTTCAGCTAAAGCCTCATAAAGATCTTCTACAGTTTTAATAAAATGACTTTGACCTAAAATCAAATTCGTATCCTTTGGAACTTCTATTTTAATTAATTCTATATCAACCATTTCAATTTACCTCCAGTAGTGAATAACATATATCATTAATTAGTAGATTAATTCTTTACTATTTCATAAGTAGAATTTTAATAAAGAGAAATTTTATTATTATAACAGTTAAGAAGCTTGTTGAGGAATCAAAAATGGAATTTTTCAGTGTAGTGGATAAAAGAAGAAGTATTCGGTCATTTCTATCAGATACCCCAGTTAAAGATGAGAGTTTGGACAAAATACTTCAAGCTGCAATGTTAGCACCAACAGCAGCTAATAAGCAGCCATTTAAACTTGTTATTATAAAGAATCCAAAGGAATTGAGTTTTGTAAAACAAAAATCAGTTTTAGAAGCTCCCTTAGTAATTGCAATTTTCGTTGATGAATCTCAAGCATGGACTAGAGCACCTGATCATCAAAATTATGCATTTGTTGATGGAGCAATAGTGTTTGAGCATATCATCTTAGCCGCAACCGCGGAGGGCTTATCTACCGTGTGGGTAGCAAATGTTGATCCTTTTCTAATGCAAAAGCACCTAAAAATGCCTGAAAACTATCGCTTTTTAGCTTTAACTCCAATTGGATATTCTCGGGAAGAACCAAAGGAAATAACTAGAAAATCAAAAAATGAACTGATTTCTTACTATGAGTAGGTATGCCTAAATAGGATATATCTAAGTAACACTATTAATTCAAAGAAAAAAACGTTTGGACAAGGTTAAAACCTTTTAAACTTCAATTTCTTGTGATTTATGGTGATATAAACTTTGGTGGGTTTTTTTTCACGCAGATTTTCACATTTAATACCGTTTAAATACCCAAATTTTGGTAAGTTGTTCTTTGGTCAATTTATAAGTAACATAGGAAGTCAATTTTCGCGACGAATTAAGGGGTAAAATATTCTCTTTTCTCAATCTCTCAATGACTGTATTCCAAATTATAGGAATGGGGGTTATTAGTGTTTTAGCTAGCACTTTCATTGGAATCAGAGGTAGTCTTAAGCTCAGTGGTCTAATGTTGATAATTTTCTTTGTAATTGGTTTTATATGGCTTAAAAATAAGAAATTAGAATCGGTAGCTAATGTCAAACGAGAGGAGTATTATTTTAAACATAGCATCAAAGAGTTGGAGTAGAAGATACAACTTCGGCGTTAGTTAATGTCTTATATTCTTCAAGCTTCGCTTCTTCACTCGTACCTTCCAATACTAATACGTATTCTAAACATCCACGAGCACGTTCTCTTCTTTGTATCATATCATCTAAGTTACTAGTTATATCGAGATGTATTACTACATCAGCTTCTCCTAAATTCAGACCTCTACTGCCTACAGGAGTGAAAATGAGTACATTGACGTCTTCTTGTCTAAATTGGTCAATGATAATTCGTCTTGTGTCTTCTGGAGTCTTACCAGATAAATATTTGACCCCAGGAAACTTTAATGCTTTCGTCAGTAATAAATTTGTCTGTCTACCAAGAGCTAAATACCGTGTGAACAGAATCACTTTTGCTCCTCTAATTAAATGTTCATGAATTAAATCAATAGCTTTATCGACTTTAGGATTAATCAATCCCCTTGTAATAGTTTCCTCTGGTTTATCATATCTAGGTAATTCAGAACGATGTGAAATTAGTATAGAACTTGCTTTAATAATAGGTTGAAATGATTCTTGATTTTCATCCTTTTTTATATATTTAAGGAATTCACCAGGAGTTGAATCTAGAAGAAGCAATCGGGAGTGAGTAAGCTTAAATATAAGTGAAAAGGCATTGATGAGCTGTATTCGCGATTCATCATCTTTAACTTGATATTTTCCTCCAATTTTAATAGGAAAACTGACATTTCTATCACTTAATCGATCCAAGATCCCACCATATGATAATTTGATGATGTCCAATCTAGTCAAATCGGGGTCAAGATGTTCCTTAATCGTTGATATAGGATGAGTTAATTGAGTTGAAATAAGTTGATCAACTTGTTTATAGTCTGGTCGATTAATTTTGTTAATTTGGGTGATGGTTTCGTAAGGTTGTAATTCAGGTTTCTGCATTAGATGCGTACCCTCTCCCAGAATTCGTAGAATCTCCTTTGCTCGATATTGATCACGGGTACCAGTCATAGCTACTATAGGAAAATTATTAAGCTTTGGTCTAACGGTGAAAAGTTCTTCAAAATATTTCGATAATCTAAATCCAGTCATTGATCTTGCAATTATATCTGTTGCTTCATCAATAATACAGACTTCCACATTATTCAAAATATCAATATTTAAGCGAGATTTTATCTTCCATCTATCCGAAAACAACGTGGTTATAGGAGAAAATATTGCATTAGATGCGTTGTACATTTTCGCTTTTTGAGAAAGACTTAATCCCTTTCCTCCTGTTCGTGGATCAAATAGATAGCCTAATTTATCAATAAACCCAAAAGTTTTAGCCATTTCTAATGCTTGACGACATCTCAATGCGGCTGCTTCTCTAGCAGAAGTGAAAATGAACTTAGCTGCTGGATTGGTTTGTTTTTTGACCATAAAGGTTAATAGCGCGATAATTGTTTTTCCTGTTCCATAAGGGTAATTTAATAAGACAGAATTTGTATTAGCAAGTTGATTTAAAATTTCCTTTGTTGCAGCGATTTGATAATCCCGTTTTTCTATCGATAAACTAGAAATATTGATCGAGTTTTCCATAATGTACAAACTCAGGAAGGATCAAGTGTTCAAACCCCTTTTAACCTAACCCAATTAATTCATTTCAAAATCATAAAA
>JAUUVJ010000103.1 GCA_030589605.1 Candidatus Hodarchaeota archaeon
CTGGTGGGATGAAAAGGAGAAACCGGAGAAGTCTAAGAGATCCAATAGCTCTAAGTAATTTAAAACATCTAAGAAATCTGATCAAAGTTAATACTGGGTCACTTAATGTCACCTCCTCAACCAGATTATTTTCCTCCATATCTTCAGTGGTGGCCTTTTCCTGGATTACGTGACCATCAATCTAAAGTTCTTCGTTTAATTGATTCCGAAAATTTGCTTATGCTTCAGGCACCAACTGGTTTTGGAAAGTCGGTGTTAACGTTAGCTGGGATCTGGCATCGGATGGTTCAAGGTAAACATCATAATACTTATTTGCCAAAACTAAAGCCCAATTACGTTCGGTCTTCCTTAGAAATATCAAAAAGTACTTTGCTGACCCTCCAGCTGATAAGTTGACGATTGTACCGTTAATTGCTCGTCGTGACTTATGTTCAGATTCTTCTCGTGAGTCATGTCGGAGATGTCCTGCACAAGGAAAAGCTCGTTATCTGAAAACAACACAATTGACTAAGGTATTACATAAATTAAGTATAAGTACCTGTCCTGATTCTTTACCTGGATTTCGTGATATTCTTTCTCCTTTCGGTTGTCCATATGAGTTAATTAGACGGATGGTACCTCAAGCCAATATTATTCTGTTAACTCATGGATATCTGGAAACACGTTATTTACGGGATATTTTAGAGAAAATTTTACGGAAAGCGGAATCATTTGATTTTTTTGCCTCAAAGAATCGGGATGTGATTGTCGATGAGGCACATAATTTTGGTTCCTGTACTGAAGCGTGTTTATCTCGTGAGGAATTAATTCGAGCGCGTGATGTTGCACCTGTTCCTTTGATTGAAGCATTATCCCATATATTATCTCTTCCTCTGGGACGTATTGAACGGCCTAGAGGTACTTTACCTCAAGATATCCATCAACTCACATCTTTTCTTAATCAGAAACGTAATCGTCGGTTGTTACCCAAGGAAGATTATGAAGCAGTTCAAGCTGTCAAAACATTTGTTGAACGGAAAGGACAGTACTGGGTGCTAAATGAAGAAGCATTAGTCCAGCTTGATCCCTGGCCAGTTTCTTCGTTCGGTTTTCTTCGAGATTGGTTTAAACAGGTGATTTTACTCTCCGGTACATTTCATAATCTCAAGTGGTATAATTATTTCTTTACTCGTGGTTATTCTCGGAAGTTCTATGTACACAATGTTCCAATTCCTCAGGAACGCAAAGATCAGATGTTTATTGGAGCATTATATCATTCAAGGATTAGTAGTAAACCTGAACATCGAACTCCTGAATTCTATGACTGGGTAGCTGATATTATTCATGAAGGGTCATTGTTAGCTAAAGATCATACTCTTATTTTCGTCCCTTCATATGAGGTACTTGAAACGATGTATCCTCTTTTATGTACCCGTCTCACAGGTCAATTATCCGTTTATCGTGAACCCAATAAAGGGCGGATTCCTTTTTTAAACGACTTAGTTGATGGCCCACCAAGTGTGATCCTTGGTGTATATGGAGGTAAATTTGCTGAAGGGATTGAAATTCGACATCCCAAGACTGGTCGAAGTCGTGCTCGCCTGATCATTTTAGTTGGTTTACCGTTTCCACCTCCTACGCCTGAATATGAGTTATTACAGCAGATTTACAGTAAAATGAGTTATGGTAAATTCTTTTCTAATTGGGCTTTAATAGATCGGCATCTTTATACTCTAGTTCAGCAATGTTTAGGTCGTGGGATTCGATCTGAACTGGATCGGGGTGCTGCGCTTATTTTGGATTACCGTGTTGTCAGAAGAATGCGTTTACCAGGGTTGAAATATTTTCGTACACGGGATAGTTTAATGACCGCTTTGATGAGAGCACTTAGAAAAGCAAGAGAGGGTGATTAGTTGTCATTTTTTCTTCTATTTCCTTTCTTTTCTAAATGTTGAATATTTCAAATTATCTTTCAAAGTGGGATGTCGTTTTACTTGCAATATTGATAGTTTTTAATTGTCCGATCGTCAATACGAGCTAGAAATAGTTAAAAGATTCATTTCTTTAAAGATAAATAGTCTCATTAATTTTTTTATTCTTTTTCTTTTCTTTAATTAAGTCTTCATCAAAAATATGAATATTAGCTCGATAGATAGCTTCAATGGCCCGATTAGTTGAATTATTAAAGACAGATGTTTCATAGAATTGGATTTTATCTTTCATGATGCTGATTTTCCGGAGTAAGTATTCCTTAATCGTGTGAGGTATTTCTTCTTTCAACGAGTTGGGTATTAGATCCATTTTATTAATAAAAATATAGATTAATGCCTTAGGGTTATAGATATTGATTTTTTCCAAAGCTTTATCAAAATAATATTTCGCGCGGTTAAGCTCTGGTATCTTGATTACATCAACAATAAAAACTAGTGTATCTATCCCCCCAAAGATTGTTTCAGGTATTTTATCTAAAAATCGGTCTAAGAATGCGGTTTGCCCTCCGAGATTAAAAAATGTGAATTTTGTTCCACAAATAGTTCGTTCATGGGTTTCATAATCAATCGTGGCATGGTAGGGGTCATTTTTTTGAGGAACCCACTTTTCATTCAAAAATTTCTTACAGACCGTATTTCTCCCTGCTTCTGCTAACCCCATTAGTACAATTTTCTTCTGTGCTAGGATTTTTTCCTGTTTATTTTCCTTCCTGTTTGTCATTTTCTTCTCTCCATTGGATTCTCTTGATTTTTGCTAAAAAAAATGTATTTATTATCGATAGTAAAGGGACGACCACAACTCTTACACAAAAATTCGTGGAAATCGTTGGTTGATTGGATATGATAAGTTCCTTTGAGCTTGGTTTTTTGCCTAGTATTACACCAAGGACAAGCAACGAAGAGAGTCTCACTCATTTGAGTAATCACCAATTGATTTGTTAATACTCATTTTTAAATCCTACTTTATCCCTCTAAGCTAGGTTTTGAAGCATTTCTGAAAGTTGATTGGATAATAATTGCACTTGGTCTTCAATTTCGGCGAGATTTTTGGTTTGAAGCATAGCTTTTGCATCACAGGAGAATAAGAGGAGTAAATGATGCGGTTTAACCCTAGATCTGTACATCATTATAGGTCCTAGTCGCTCTATGTTTGAATTTACATTACTCGCTAATTTCAGATAACTCACTTTCCCAAGAAGCATAAGATTTTGTTTCATATATACATCATCATTATAATCTGTGGTAGAACAGCTGATCAAGAATTCAGGATCATCTAACGAGACTATAAGAACATCATCTAATCGATTCAATAATTTAAAAGTACAGAGAGACTGATGTATTGGCCTCCGTTGGAGCTGTTGTTTAATAATGTTAAGCGTGTCTTCTTCTTTGGCTGTTTCAGGTTGGCTTCGCGGTTCACTTACTTCTGCCATGATTCGTTTGAAAGTTTCGTGAATCGAATCGTCATATATAGACGTTTGACAAAAAGTGATGTTTTTTGGTGCTACGGCGTCCTGAAACATCTCCATCAGAAATCCCATTATTTCAGTTCTTTGTGTGAGATCAGGGATAAGATCTGTTTTGTGAAGAAGAACGTAGACTCTAGGTCGAATTGATGTCATTTCTTCTAGGCGATTAACTCCCTCTGTGAAGGCTTTTTTCGAGGCAGGGAACTTTTCAGATGCTGAAATATCACAGACAAACACCATAACTGACACATTACTGAAGATAAATGAACTTAATTCGTTTAAAAAACGATTCAAGAAGATTTCCTGACCCCCTAGATCCATTAATGTGATTGGTTCTTCTGCAGCTTCTTCAATCTGCCGTTCGTAATTCAGGGTAGCAGCATAATCTTGAGTCTCTTCAGGTTTTTTTCCACCGAAAACAACATCGCGAATAGAAGTCTTACCACTCTGAGAAAGACCTAGCAAGATAATTTTATTTCTTGGGCCTTTGGACTCTTTCAAGTAATAACTCATAATGTCACCTCTTCCTCTCATTCATCAAGGCTGTTGTTCTTTTCCGAAATGGATCGTTGAAGCATTCCTACCAGTTGGTCGGAAAGTAAGTAAATTGTATCTTCAATTTCACGTAGTTTTCTTGTTTCTAACATGGCTTTGGGGTCACTGGAGATTAGGATTAACAGATAATGAGGAGGGATCCGTGATTTGTACATCATCATTGATCCCAGTCGTTTAAGCTCAAATTTTGAATCACAAATAAATCTGAGATCATCTTCTTTTTCCAAGAGAGAAATAATAGACTGAACTTCATTGATATCAGCCTTGGATGTGTGAACTAGTAAATCAGGATCTTCTAAGGATAACAAGAGAACTTCATCTAAGCGGTTCATGAACTTCAGAGCATAGAGGAAGTGCTGCACAGCTCGAAGCTGAGATCGTTTTTGAATCGCTACTAGATCCTCCTCTTCCTTTTCTATGGTAACTGGTTCAGAAATATTTTCATTCGTTTCAAAGATGATATTAATAGAGGGATCATCCTTAATGGCAGCTAAGCGCCCCATTGCTTCATGAATAGTAATTAATTTTGTAATAATTTCTTTCAATTGAATTGAATCTACGCCATACTCACCACGGACGGTTTCCAATATCAATGACTCAAAGTTAGTACCTGCCCTTAGCAAGATATTCGGTAATAATCGCATTGGAGTAGTTACAGTATCCTTTGGATATTTTATCCCAAAAAGTGAATTAACCTCAATCCGTTCAATTCTTAATGACTCAAGGAGCCTTTTTTCGTCGTTAGTCAACCTCAAGCGGAATTTTTTAGGATTTTCCTTATGTAAAAAGCGTCCTTTCTGATCTCGTAATTGATGTTCAGCAATCATTTCAGATGACATACATTTTTATCCGTTGTCCCAACGGTTTATTAAGCTTTTCTTTTGAAAAGAAATCGTAATAATCATCTAGATATGAGTATGTGGAAAATACTTACGATAATCTCCGCAAAATAGGAGAAAGTATATTTTTATACAATATTCATTAAGCTTGAGCAATAAGTCTGTAGATTCTTATGTAGGGAGTAAATTGTTCCCAAGAAGTAATTTTGGTTCCATCCAGAGAGTGAATTGCCTGTTTGATCTTTGACTTGGTTACTGAATATTTACGCTCAGCTAAACTTGATTCAATTTCGCTGAATATTGTGATCGGAGTAGCCATAGTTTTTGATGAATCTAGAGCTGATAAAATGACTTGGCTATTGTCTTTACATAGTTTTGCTAATTTTGGAAGCTCTAAGCCAGTAAAAACGGTACTTAGTTGTAGATAAGCTGTACTATATTTGTATTGATATAGCCCCTGTTTTTCTTTTTCTGTTGCCATTGGAGAGACCGGGGACGATGTTAACATATCTAGTATGTTCATACTGCTTGGGATAGTAATACTATCTTGAGTAAGTTTCGTAAAAAGTATGTGTGGTTCCCAAGATGCTTGATGTTCTAGACCAGACGCCTGTTGGATTTTTTGAGTAAAAAGGTCAGGTAATTTTTCCTTAATTAACAATTCTAAAGTCTTCAAAATTATTAATGCTAGTTCCTTTGCTTGGCTTGCTAGATCTACTTGGTTTAGCAAGATAGTGTAGTTGATGGTCGCTTGAAAATTCTGCGGGAATTTACCTGGTTTCAGGATCTTTTGGTATACTGTGGTAATATGATCCAGATATCTTTCCTTCAAGTCTTGCTGAAGGTCAAAGTATTTAGGAGTTTCAGTTTTGTCATACTTTGTCTTAAACAGACATTTAGGGACTGGCATTCGGAATAAGGTTAAAGAAACGTCTTTTGACATGAATGCAAATATTTTATCAATAATAATTACTGCTTTTTCTCGTTCTCCCAATAAAAAGTACTCTTCGAGATATTTCGTCAGATTTGATGTTATTTCGTAACCTTGAAATTCGCTTTCAGTTCTATTTGATATTTCTAATTCCTTTAATGCTTCTTTTGTTGCCCCGAGTTTTCTAAAGATCTGTGCACGTAGAAAATGGTGATCGGAGGAAGTAACTTTCTGTTGGATGTTTTCTGGAGGTCTTGTTTTTTGTAATATGTCTTGAGCTGTCTTAAGCGCATTATTTCTGACAAATACTATCCCAATTTGGTACAGGAACTCTGGATCATCAGCTGGCGTTTTATTTAGTATTTCCTCGGGATTTAATGTTTCTAATTTTGCGTCGATGATAATCTTATAGGATAAAATTTGAAATAGATGTCTTTTTTGCATTATTTGCATATGATTTCCAGGTAAGAAGGGATTAGAGGATGTTTTTTCCTCTATTTCTGTTGGAATTGCTTCCATCTCATCTAAGATCTGTTTTGCGCTGTAATATTCCTCACATGATAAATATAAATCGATTAAAGAAGTTAAAATATATTGATGTGTATTTAAGGGTTGTTTTGATAATTGTTTTCTGACATATTCCTCATATTCGTTTACTAATGGCTTTGCTTTTTCAATTTCTCTTTTGCTCAAGTGTTCGTGAATTCTTTGCGGAAGTAATTGTTTCTCTTGAACTTTAGGATCAAGTTGCTGTGTTTTAGGTATTGTAGGACCCTGATCTTTTTGTGTCAAGGCTACTGCACTTAATTTTTCCTCAAATTGACTTATTTTTTCCAATATCCCATCATCTTTCATTTTTTCAGCTATCGCTTTCAGGAAATATAGCTCTGAAGTGTGTCGTGAAATCTGCATAACAATCATTGGGGTAATTTGTTCTGGTTTATTCAAAAAATCATGTTGAGCTAAAATTGCTTCGATTCGGGGGAGTAATTGATTCACTCTTTCGGAAAGAGCTTCCGTAGAGTACCATCCCAGCGTGACTAGTAAGTTAATTCGCTCGGATGGATGGATTTCTTCACCCGCTTCAAAATCTTGAACCAATATTTGTTTTAATGGTTCACATTTATCTTTTTGATCATGTTGAACATAATTTTCTCCTAAACTTACCAGTTCCTTCAGCATGAGGCTTTTCTGTGCTGATCCTGCTGGCCACCCATCCTTTTCATAGAGGTTCCATTTTGATACCAGATCTTTCAAACGGGTATTCAATACATTAAGCGCTTTTTCAGGGGCCTCTACTTCCCAAAAAGCCTCTGCAAACGTTGTAGCAGTGTGTTTCATTTGATTTTCATTAGAGAGAACCATTCCTGATTGTTCGATTATTCCCATATCCATTTCAGAGCTTTGATTCATCATAAGCTCTTTATGTAATGCTTCAAGTCCCGTTATATTCTTTTTTTTCTTTGCAATCTCGAATTCCAAAAACCAACGTTTTATAGAAAATTGCTGTTTACTTTGCAGGGCTTTACCCTTTGAAATCGATTCAGCTTTTGCTATTAAATTTCTAACTTCTTGCTCCGAGAATCGATTCACCATCTGAAGTGCAAACTTTAACCACTCTGATGGCTGCCGTTCAATCGGTATGAAGTCGATAAATTGGACATAATCTACTGCTGCTTGTTCTAGAAGGTCCTTTTGATTATTTTTTTTCAATGATTTGATCAGATTTAATGCTGAACCAGTCAAATTTATCATTGGCTCTTTTTTGTTTAGAAGTGTATCCTTCCAATACTGATAGCTCTTTTTGTAATATTTCCTTGTCGAGTATTGCTCATAATTCCCCTTGCTTAGAAAATCCGCAAACCACAAGTACCCTTCCGCTTTTGACCAGCTGTTTAACGCATCTAGATCTTGCTTTCCTCGCTGGTAAAGAGATGAGAAATTCCCTTTTACACCAATTTTCATCAGATTAGAAGCCAAATGTTGGAAATGATGGCCTTTCGAGTCTGTCTTGGATCGCTTTATTTCTGAGATTAATTTTTCGGCTGTTTCTAATAAAAATTTTTCATTTAATTCTTCTAATAATGTTATTTCAGTCAAATTGTTTTCCCCTACTCAATTTATCCTGTTTAACAGGTTTTTCATATTGTGTTGCTATTACCAACATTTTTTAAAATTGAATTTATCTAGAGAATTTATCCGCAGATTATTAAATTCTCATCTAAAGTTTCAATCAGTGATACTTTAATTCAATATCCATAATACACTATAAAATAATTAATCTATACCCTCCTCTTCTTCATCCCGCAAGATTTTTAATGAATTTTTTAAAACTTTTTCTAATTCTGTTTTTGTTTCAACATCAGTAACCATAATAGTTTCTTTTTTTGTTGGATCTTCATGATTTTTTTCCAGGATCGATATATCTGGAGATTTAGTATTATCGTGTTGGAGGGGTTCGATATTATTCTCATCTTTCTCCTTATTCGTTTTTTTTCCGTTCATTTGTTGGAATTTAGTTAATAAATTGAGAATTTCATCTGAATTAATTCCATCTACCTCAAATACCGCTTTTTTTGATCGAGAATTATATTCAAGTAATTTTATTATCAAAAAGATCACCATTATGCCGTCAACTTTGTTTTTACTCCCTACGATTCCATCATTAAAGCGTCAATTAACCAATTTGTACCCTTGGTGAAATTACCCTTTATTTCTTCTGATGCCACTTCTAATGGAAGCACCTCTACTTTGAGTTGTGTATCATCTATGGAATTCTGTAATAAAGTAGCTTGTAATTTCATACTGCTGAGAAGATATGGAAAATCTCTTTCTCGCTTTATGAGATCCATTCTTGCTTGATTAAATACTCTCTGGACTCCCAACCAGAAGTTTGGTGAATATTTGAGTTGATACGATAAAGATACTTCTTTTTTCAGTGTCCTGAAATGCTTTTCAGCTATCGCTTCTATTTGAGACAGGTAACTAGAAAGCTTTTTCTTTTGTGTATCTATTGATGTTAATCGTAAAAGTCCTCGAATCAAGTCAATTGCATCGTGTGTGCCTTTTAAATACCTTTGATCTAGTAATATTGCTTCTTGGGTATTTTCTCGGCCTGATAATTGTGTAACATATGCTTCGCAGAGAAACGGTGCTTCTTCATCTGTGAGATTTTGTTGAAGTAGATCCAGTAGATCTATCGCCTTAACACCGAGAATTGTTGATTCATACTTCCCTGTTTGTTTATTCTTTTTAATAAATCCCGCAATTTGACTCAAATGGTAGTTTAATTTTCCTGATGAGATATCCAGGAGGTTCATCAGATCTCTAAATGAATATCCTCTAGCTTGCACTAATCTAAGTATGATTCGTCGAATATCGTGATCAAGGGCCTGAATTATTACTTTTTCTGAGGGAATTAACATAACTAACTCTCAACATTTTATCGGTTTATTTCTTCTTATACTTTTTTGATAAGAAAAATTGACACATTGGATAGGATCGATTACACCAAAACATTTAAAATAGGATATACTATATAGTATATAATATGTTCCTAGAATCTGTGAGTAAGTAAATTCGAGTGAACGATCCATGGTCCGACGTAGTGATAGTGAACTGGTTGAGGATATAATTGAATATCTGGTTGACAATAAGGATCGAAAAAGGGTTACCTTAAGTGAGTTTTCCGAAACAGTTGGGCTTAACTCGGCTAGTACAAGAAAATGGTTGGAAATTATCCAGTTTATTATGATGCTGTGTCCTGATTTCTATGTTGAAGAAGAAAAGGGTCGGAATCCTCTGATTAAATTTCCCTACGTTGCTACAATTAGCATTAAAAGAATAAATCAAAATGGCAATCATAATAGAGGTAAATAAGGACACTATATTCACAATTAACTTACTAAATTTACTAAATTTACTAAATTTACTAAATTTATAGGAGAAGAGAGATGCTGAGGATTAAAGAGGAAAGTGGGTCAAATTACCCAATAAGAGGTGTTTAAACTGCTTGAGAAAAAAGGGAATGATGAAGAAATCGATTCGATAGTCATCTCTCTACACAAAGATGGAAAAGGACAGAAGATAGAATTATCTAAAGAATACCTAATTAACAACAAAAGTGTCAATATTCATTTCGACACTGGTAATGTGGATGTAAGAGTTGATACTATTCTATCTGAGGCTAAAGAGCTTGTTTCTGTTCAAGAAAAAGATCATCATAGGGATAACACGCCAAAATCCCATAAAATATGTATGGTAGGTCTTGATAGAGCTGGTAAAACGAGTTAGCTTCAACGAATGAAACTGGGGCGCTTTGTTGAAAGGCAAAGGCCTACGATTGGGATGAACGCAGAGGTTTTTCTATTTCGGGAGGATAAAATAAATATTTGGGATTTAGCAGGACAATTAGTGTTTCGACGAGCTTTATGGGTACCCTATACTAAAAATTCTTCAGGCTTAGTTATCGTTATTGATATATCTGCCAAATTTCGTCTCCCAGAAGTCAGAGGGACATTAAGGGATGTCCTTGAATTATCCCATCTACAAGGTTTGCCAGTTGTCATTTGCTGCAATAAGATTGATCTAAGTGACGAAGATATTAATGAACAGGATATCATTAACTTCTTGGGTCTCCAAAATACTAGAAGACACGTTAAAGTATTTCCAACCAGTGCTAAAACAGGAACTAATGTTGGGAAAGCTTTTAGCTGGATTATTGATACTGTGATTGATAGAACAAAAGACAGAGGCCTTCCTGGTCTAAACTAGGGAAGTTACGGAGGTAACTGTCCGCAACTGCTACAAAGAGTTAGTGCGGAAACTAAGCATTGAGATCACTGTTTACGCCATTGAACCGATTTTAGAGGAATATATCTCAAATCAACTAATTTTCTCTTCTTTTTTCTTTTTTTCTTGGTTATTTTAGAGGAAGGGAGAAGTATTCGAAATGTGGGATCTTTTTTATATAATGGTAATTCACATACAAAAACGGGATAAATATTGATAGAAATAAA
>JAUUVJ010000303.1 GCA_030589605.1 Candidatus Hodarchaeota archaeon
AACGGTCAAGTGTAATACAAAATATGTAGAGGTAGTAATCATATGTCCCAATATATCGATGTTCATTGTCATCTACCGGAAAATTATTTCTATAATTCTATTGATACATATATCAAGAGATGGAATCAAATAGGTTTAAAGTATATAGTATCAGTTAGTCAGAATTATCGTGAATCACTTCGTACAATAGAATTAAGCCAAAAATATCCAAAGATCATAATACCAGCGATCGGAATTCACCCCTGGAAAGCCCATAAAAAAATTGAAGAATTATCTTTAATAAAGGGTTTACTTTCTCAACATAAACAAATCAGAATTCTAGGAGAAATTGGTTTAGATAAACATTTCATAAAACAAAGAGAAAGATACCCATTACAGCAAAAAGTACTGGATTTCTTTTTTGAACAAGCAGAAAAACAAGATTATCGACTTATGCTTCACGTAAAAGGAGCTGAACAGGAAATAATTGACAGAATTGAAACAAGTTCTATTCCAGGTAGTCATTGTTGTATACATTGGTTCTCCGGAACAGAAGAAATACTTCAACAATTAATTGATTTGGATTGTTACTTTTCCTGTGGACCAGCTTTAAAATATTCTACAAAACATCAACAAGTTCCTAAAAAAGCTCCTATTGCGCGTTTATTGACAGAATCGGATGGGAATGTAAAATATCAAGGAATCGTAGGGCATCCTGGCTTAATGCGAGATGTTATAAAACTTATGGCCGATTTAACAAAAATTTCAAATAAAAAAATCCAACAAACGGTTTTAAATAACTTTTATCAGTTTTTAAATACATAAAAAGAAGATGATTACTAAAATTTATTGGAATCATCAACTTAATTCATTTTAAATTGATTCTACTCTGAATTTTATGGGAAATCTTTTCTATTCATAGAGAACATAGACAGTGCTAGAAAACCAACTATTATTCCAAAACAAATTAAAAGCGATTGTAAGGGATACATATCCGTTATAGAAAAGGTTAGATAATCAGATAAGAAATATTCTGCAGCAACATGATTTATATGATTTGATATAGAAAACGCTGAATTACCTCCTGCAGCTAATCCAAAGATGAACTGACCGAAGAAAGCTTCAAAATATGCAACCACTAGACCCCATCCGAGTGGATTTTTATCTATTATAATCCCTAAAAAGAGGAATATTGTGCAATAAACTGCTACCCACAACCCAAGGTATAACCACGCACCAATCAACACATCTAGATGCTCAAGAAGAATAGAAAAATCTTGAATATGAATACATATTCCAAGATAAATAATTAGCGCATCGATACATACAATAACGATTCCTATTATCATGATAGTAATCCATTTAGTTAATACAATTTCTTCTCGTTTCACTGGTCTTGCTAATAATTGACTAATCGTTTTATTTTCTTTTTCTTCTGCAATTGCGGAAATACCCAAAATTAAACAGATAAGAGGTAAAATAACGAAACTTAAAACGCTAGTATTATCTCCTGAACTAACTAAACTAACAAATGTGCTTTCAGATATCTCAGATATATCGTAATAACCTAATGTTAAGAGTGGTACTATACTGATTAGTATCAAAATGTATGTTTTTTTATCATAGAGAAATTTAGCAAAGAATATCTCTGCTAAGAAAATAATTTTTTCAAAAATGGAAGGCGAATATTCTTTTTCAGGTCTTTGGTAATTCATCTTTATCACTCTTGACTAGACTAGAAACTCGAAAATAGACTCAATATTATCTGTTTGAACCTCTAGATGTTTTATTAGTAGATTATTTTCTGCAATCACTTGTGTTGCAACAGAATAAAATGAATTTGGGTTATCAGTTGTTATGACAAGATCAATGTCAATTTTATCCCGTTTAAAAGTAATCGTATTAACAATATCTTTATCGATAAGATGTTTAGATAACTGTTGTAATTCATTAAATGGTGCTTTAAATAGAATTTGATGGGGGAATTGATCAATAATATTAAGGATCTCTGCTGGAGGCCCTTCAGCGAGCGTTTGTCCTCGATGAATGAGAACCATTCGTGTACTCATTTCATCTAATTCGTAAAGGATATGACTAGAAACTAGTACAGTAACGCCCTCTTGATGTAATTCGGAAATTAACTCTTTCATATCACGTCTACCAATAGGATCTAGCCCTCCAAACGGTTCATCTAGAATTAATAAGTCTGGATGATGAACTATTGCTGCTGCTATTTTAAGCCGTTGTTTCATACCTTTTGAATAAGCTTTAATCCGTTTACCTTTAACTGAAAGTCCTACTTTTTTGATAGCTTCCTTAGCAGCCGTTTCTGCCTGTTCACGTGGCAAAATAAGCTTTGCTAACGATGTGACGAACTGCTTTCCTTTCATCCATGGATAAAGATCCTCATGTTCTGATACATAGCCAATACGCCTTTTTAATGAAGCATTATTTATTGGATATTCATCAAACACACGTACGATCCCGTCATCTGGATATAGTTCTCCCATGATTAACTTAAAAGTAGTAGATTTTCCAGACCCATTGGGCCCTAAAAAACCTGTTACGCCATTTTTTGCGCTCATGCTCAAACGTAATATCGCTACTACATCACCAAAAGCTTTTGAAACTTCAGTTAACTCAATCATCTCGCATGCCTCCGATAAACTTGATATACAACAATTGCGAATCCTAACAAAATATACATCGCTAGAGCTCCAATAACCATCCAGCTTTCAATCCCACTGCCATTAGCTAAATCTATTATGTATGAAATTTCAGATGTTTCTCCGTGGGGATAATATATAACTTCGGTAGTTCCAGTTATGATAAAAGAAGTGAGCAATAGTAAGGTAAGTACATCAAATAATATTTGAAAACCAACTTCTCCTTGCCCTGAAAATGCTAAAGAGGGAATAATCATGTTCAATACGAATAAGAACATGAATGCGGCTAATCCTGCATATAATCTACGGCTAGTTAGTGCTGAAAAACCTAACACAATGCTAGCAAATGTTAATACAATGATTTCTGTTATAATAATAGTCTGAATAAGAACTGGAAATGCCTGTATTAATGATATTTCACCTAAACCAGCAACTAGCAAAAAGAATTCTAATACCATTGGTAAGACAATCACAAGATTCCCAAATAAGAAAAATGCACCAAATTTACCCAAGATATATTCATGACGTTCAAGTTTGCTGTAATAAATCTCTGTTGTTAGATTTGAAACATCATCTGCAATAAGACCAGATCCTACCAAAGCAATAAGTATCAGAATAAATATACTTAAACCCCCAATTGACATCCCCATTTCTCCACCTCCAGGAGTCTGAGAGGAAAATGAAGTTTGAAATGTAACTAACCCACGCACAAGTTCGAGGAGGTTTTGTTCGAGTAAATTGTTAGTTGTCATTGGTTCTCCAGTAGTAGGATTAATTAAAGGTATACGTGTACCTGGTTCATACAACATGAAATCTTTGAATGATAGAAGAAATAAGTTAGTGATGACTAGAATAAAAATAATGAAACCCAATAAAACCTTAATAGCCCGTGATCTCTCCCATTGATGAGTCCACCATTGCCATGAAGTTGCCCATAATCTGTATACACGTCCCTTACGGACACCTTCAAACGCTCTGAACGAAAATTTTCTGACATAAGCGTCTGACTGAGCTTTTTTCATTCAATTAAGTCCTCCTTGCTAAATAGATTGATGAATACATCCTCTAATGTTCTTGAACGATTTCCTAAGTAACGTATATCAGCGTTTGTTTCATTTGCTATCTTGAATATCTCCTTTTCAACATCATGCGATATTTGGGACTCTATGTAGATCCCATCAATCCATGATTCTATACCTTTATCATTTAATCTTTGTAAAAACTTTTCTTGATTACTTCTAACTTTAATACTAATAGAAGATCGTTTTTCTGCTGTTAATTCTTTAATGTTACCCTGTGCTCGTATCTCACCCTTAGAAAACACCAAAGTATAATCAGCGATTTGTTCAACATCTCTGAGAAGATGGGAACTTAGTATAATATCTTTACCCTCATTTTTTTGTAAACTACGAATGAGTGATAACATTTGAACTCGTCCAGTGGGATCTAAACCGTTAGTTGGCTCATCACAGATGATTATTTCAGGATCATGAACTAATGCAGTAGCTAGCTTCACTTTTTGCTTCATCCCTAAGGAAAAAGTTCCAAGCTTTCGATAACGTTCCTCATCTAAACCAACATAATATAAAGAATCACTTGCTCTCTGTTTACTTTCGGAAACGGATAACCCGTTCATACGAGCACAAAAAGCCACAAACTTCATCGCAGTCATATCGGGAATAAAAGAGGTATCAAATTCAGGTACATAACCGATACGGTCTCGTACTTGATTTATTTCTTTTCGAATATCATACCCCAAGACGCGCGCAGTCCCTTTTGTAGGATGAATGATACCTAATAGGGTTCTGATTAACGTAGTCTTTCCAGCACCGTTTGGTCCAAGGAATGCTACATTCCCACTAGGAATTTCAACAGAAATATCTTCTATTCCTTTAATCTTACCATAAAATTTCGTCAGCGAATCAGTGACGATAATCTCGCTTTGCATTTACTTAATTCCTCAAATAGGATGTATTATTGTTTATTTCAAGTAATTTATTTAATATTCAGTAAAAAAGTTTTGCCTTTTAAAGAATTAAAGATTAGGGCAAAAGATTTCTTAGTAGTAAGTTCATTCTTTGGAGTACTAAGAAGATAGAGAAAATCCTAACCTATTACAACCTGATAATGAATGAATCATTAAATCATTCCATAAAAGTCAAATCTCAATATAATTAAGTCAGAATTCAGAATTTCCGACATGAGATATTCTGACACTTAGTTTCTTTCAAAGGTAATCCACATTTATTACAAAAATTAGGCCTCGTAAATACCGGCATACCTTGTTTACGAATTTGAGAAATACGATGTAGAGGAATACTGTCCTCTTGTCGCCGTTCTAGAAAGTCGCTGAAAGGAAGTTCTATAAATTCATCAAAATCACGAAAAATAAGTGAAAACTCCTTTGGGTTATCTGATCCATGCTTGATCCGTGAAAACCATTCTTCGAGTGCTCCTTTTTTAGTCATACAGCTTTCACCTGATGATTTATTTAATAAAAATAAGAAAAAATGAACTTTTAACTCTTGCGTGTTTAGTTGTAGAGAATTGGAATAATCCAACCATTCATTGGAGGGATTATTCCTTTTGTATGGCACTAGTTCAGGCAGAAATAAGAAGGAGATTTTTCTAACTCACAACCAGCAATCTTTTCTTACTTAGAAGGTATATATATAGGCTAGGAAATGGGCAATTCATTTATAAGACCTTTTCTTAGTGCAAAAACTGCTTTGTTGAAAAATCAGTATGAACCCCTAAAAAAGAAGTTAGAAGGGATTTAAAATTCCAACTGTTGAAATCACTAATTTTAATTGTAAATTTCAATATTCTGCTAATGGAGATAATTTATTAACCATCATTCATAAGAAATTCAATAAAGAAATTATAAACTCACTTTGTAGAGGAACTGGTAGATGCGG
>JAUUVJ010000039.1 GCA_030589605.1 Candidatus Hodarchaeota archaeon
CTTCCATAAAAGATGCTAAAGGAAGGCTTTTCAATGGAATTTTTGGAACTCATGACGGAATGGGTATGAAACCTATTGGTAATTGGCTTCCTGAAGCAGAAAAAACTATTTTACAAAAATTACTTGTAGAAAAACATCGAGCATTACCAAACTATACGAAAATCCCAGGAGGAAAACGAATAATCTATGAATTATGTGCAACTCCATGGAGTTACATAAATGAATCTAATTCTGATGAAGCTTTTTCTTTACAATTGAAAAGGTATATCGCTTTGTTTTCATTAGGATTAATGATCAAAAGTGTTCCTGCTATCTATATCAATGGATTATTAGGTATTTCGAATTTTGAAGGAAATTTAGAAGAAAATAGATCGATAAATAGAGAAATCCTCGATTATAATCATGTCATAGACCAATTAGAAGATATAAAATCAAAAACAAGTCAAATTTTCAATGAAATTATCAGACTTATCAAAATCAGGGTTAAAGAGGAAGCATTCGACCCAAAAGGGGATATTGAACCGTTATTTGTTCATGAGAACGTAATTTCAGTATTAATTTCATCTTCTTCCAATAGGAATAGAATTTTAGCTTTAGTAAATGTATCGAAAACAAATTTGAAAGTGAAAATTCAAAGAAAAATGATACAATCAAAACGAGGGACCGATTTAATAACGGAAACTGTAATTAATTTTAATCACTCATCCAAAAAACTACAATTAAGATCATATCAGACCTACTGGATTAAACTTGAAGAAAATTGACATTTATTAAGACTGGTGAAAATCTAGATGTATAAAACCGTGGTTGTTATTCCAACTTACTGGAAAAGGGGGCCTTTAACAAGTGAGGATGCATTATACGACCATCCTACAGATCTTGATAATCCCAAGGAAACTTTATCTAGAACTTTGAACTCATTAACAAAGCTAAATGGTAAATTCAGCATTATAGTTCTCGGAACTCCCACTCGGCCTTCAATAGGGGAAGAGATGGACAAAGAAATTACTAATATCATATCATCACAAACTATGACTCAGGAAACTATTTATTTTGGCCATAAAGCACTTATGGATTTAAGAAAACGCTTATCGAAAGAATTACAAAACAATTTGATTAATTTAGTCTCAAATCAAGGATATGGAAATGTTAGAAATCTGTGCATATTACTACCTTACCTCTTGAATTATGAAGTTGCTATACTAATCGATGATGATGAGATTATTACTAACAAAAAATTCGTGGGAAATGCAACTGAATTCATCGGCAAAGTCACTGAGAATGATAAGGTACTTGGATTAGTGTTAGGATTCTATAGAAACAAAGATGGATCAGTTCTTTGTGATGAAACCCAAACTCCATGGTGGGAACAACTATTCTGGAATAAAATCGCATTAAAAAACCAATCTTTCGAAATTATTGATAAAACAAATCAACCTCGTCTTGTACCCACTTCATTTGCATTGGGAGGTAACATGGTCATATATAAAGACTGTTTCACTATTCCCTTTGATCCATTGGTTTCTAGAGGAGAAGATATGGATTATTTAAGAAATATCCAATATTTTGGTTTTGACGCGAAATTAGATCGATCCCTTTCAATAACCCATCTTCCTCCAAAAACAGAGATACCTTATGTCGAAAAATTTCAGCAAGATATTCGTAGATTTGTCTATTCATACTTTAAGTCATCTTCTATGAAAATTAACCCTAATAAATATGACCCTTACCCAGGATATTTCCTAAAGCAGGTTGAAGGAAAAATTCTTATGACCGAACTTCTATACTATATTTTCCAGAACCATGAACAATTTTATAATGTCAAAAGTCAAAAAGAATTGATCTCGAAAATTCAAGAATTTCCATCCATTCTTTCTGAAAGTACATCTAAATATAAAAACCAGAAAGATTCCTATCTTAGATTTCAAAAAAAATGGGAAGAGCTACTGTTTCTCATTAGTAAGAAGAATGTAGGAAATGTATTGGGGAATATTTAGATCATCCGAAGAGAAGAAAGGAAAACCTTATGGAATTTAAAAAACAGTATCTCTGAAAAACGAGAAAACAAACTATATATAGTATGTTTTGGAAATAAGACTCCAATCTATTGGGAAATTAAAAGGTATTATTTCTGATGAGAACTTAATATTTGGATTCTCGCCTTTTTTTTCACAAAGATTACTTATAGATAAAAACGAATGGTGGTTAAACTAAAAATGAAAAAAATTAGAAATTTTGTTATATTGTCACTAGCCGCAGCTTTGATTCTGGCGGCTTTTACAGTGATTCCACAGACACCAGCAGCACCAGCAGCACCAGCAGCTTTACCCAATTTTGAAATTGTTTTACCCTGGGGTACTGACTCTCCTCGTGGAAAAATCATTAGGTCAATGATTCAAAATGAAACAAATATCGGTACCGGTAGATATAATTACACGTTTACACAAGTAGGCGGTGGTCCAAGTGACCGTGATGCTTTAAGGGCACGTTTCTTAGCTGGAAATTATCCAAACTTGATCCTTTGTACCCAAGACTGGTACACTGAGTTTGCAGAATATGGTATTTGGGAAAATTTTGCTCCAAATATTGCCGCATGGACAAGTGTTGAAAGAAGCACTTGGGTCGCTGATATTCCAGATGGTTGGTGGAGTATACTAGACCTTGACAATGGTGATGGTACAGGAGATGACATTTATGCATTGCCCTTCTTTGGACAATCAATCCTTCCTTACATTAACAAAGATCATTTCAATGCAGCAACCCTTGATTGGAATGACACTCTCGACACTGTCGCTGAATTTATGTCTTCCAGTGCTACATTAAATGCAACAGGTTTTACACCCTTTGCATTGGTTGGAACTGGAATCAGTGATATTGCATACATGAACTATATGCTTGGTTCCGTTGATAACTATATTAATTCACGTTCTAACCCCGCTACAGTGTATCCATGGGATTCACAAGAAAGATATGGTGTCAATGGTACAATGAGCGTTGAAGGACTTACAGCATATCTAAAAATGAAAGGTGAAGGCTGGACTGTCTCTACTGTAGATGCTACAGATGGTGGTGGCGCAAATACCCTATTTGCTACAAATAAAACCAGTATGGTCTTTTGTGGACCTTGGGGAACAGAAATTTTTGAACGTGACTCCAAAGCTGCCGGCATAAACCTTAATTTTACAGCAGTTCCTATGCCAGCTTCTCTTGATGGTCTTCGTTCCACAATTACAGGTGGTGGAATCTCATTTGTACCAAAACTTCAACCAAATGCTACAATGAAAGCTGACGCAATGCTCCTTGCAGAGTGGCTATTAGAAGACGTAAACCAGATGAAAACAGTTGAAAACTGGCTTGGATCTTCATGGAGACTTCCAGTCCGAAGCAGTGTGCAAAATGACCCATGGTTCGATGTTTTTCCAAACCGCACAAACTATAAAATACACATTGACTCGCAAGTTTACGCATATCCATGGGGTCGCCAACATCCTACGTGGATGTCCATCCATGAAAGCGTAATGATACCAGGTTATTTAGCTGCACTCCAAAATATTACTTGGAATAGTGACCTTACTGATGCACAATATGAAGCTCAAGCTCAAGCCGCTCTAGATGCCATGGCTTTAGAAATTGAGTTAAACTATCTGCCAAATATTCCAACAACGACTCCAGGAACAACTATTATTGTACCTACAGATGTTATTGTAACCTCTATTATAACTCAAATTGTTACATCCGTTGTTCAAGCCAGTGGTTTTGGCATTATTGTCTCATTAGCAGGTGTTAGTACATTCTATTTCTTCTTTAAAAAACGCAAGAAATAGACCGTTAAACAGTTTGTATGATTGAAGATCAATTCTTCAACATCCCCCCTCTTTTTTTTTGATTTAACTATTTTTATAAAACTTGTTAAGAATTACCTGATAGATAAAAATGTAGTATTAAGAAGGTATTTTATTTTGGAAGCTAATGAACGTCAGGTTAAGCATAGTATTTGGCTTAGACTAATTCCTTTACTAAATGGAATAATTCCAATAATTCTTATAAGTACCACTTACTTATATTTTTTAATTGCCTATAATACTGCTGGTGGATCCTCTGCCATTGGATACTTCATCTATGGATGGACTGAATTACTTATTTTATCGACATTTGTGTCTATAGTGCCTGGAGTAGCAAGTTGGTTTCTTTATGGATTAGAATTTGTTGGGAGTGAATTTACTGCTTTTCTTTTAATCAATATTTTAATTTTAATAGGAGGGATTGCTTGTACTGTTAGTGGATTTGCCTATTCATCTGATAAACCCCAAAGAAATCGAATTTTATTGTTACTCGGTGGGATATTAACTTTTCCTCTTGGAATTCTTTCATTTATGGCAATATTCATGACTAGATCAAAAAGCGAAGAATCGGAACATATTTCATTGAAGACACGATTTGTAACTGAATTTCGAAAGAATAAATTGCCTTATATTTTAATTATTCCATTTATCATTTTTCTTCTTTTCTCTTATTTAATTCCCATTCTCCGCGGTTTATATATAACATTTTTCTCTTATCCGCTTGATGATCTTTCAAGAGCCTTCATTCCTGTAGATTATTCTCAGGATCCTTTGATTTGGACAATACATGCCTTACTTGGAGGTTTACAAAATCAAGATCCGATCTTTGTAGGTATTGATAACTTATTAGAGTTATTTTCACACACGAGTAGAGCAGGATCGTTTCAAAAGGCATTAAATAATAATATTTTTTTTGTTATTATTTTCGTTCCAAGTGTAATTGCATTTTCATTATTTTTAGCAGTTGTACTGAATAATAAATTTCTGAAGGGAGAAGACGCCTATACAACTATTTTTTACATGCCAGTAATAACTTCCATTCTCGTTGTCTCAGTAATCTGGCTTAGAGTTATTTTTGATCCTGATAGTGGTGTTTTAACCTTATTAATGCAGATTTTAACTCCAATAGTTGATTTATTTTTCATAATTTTGAATATTATTACCTTAGGGTTAATTCCGGCCAATAGCGTAGCTGATAATATCGATTGGCTTTCTCAATACCTAATGGAAAGTATTGCAGGAATGACTATATGGCGTCGTGTTGGATTCGATGTATTGATCCTTCTAGCTGGGTTAAAATCGATACCTAAATCATTATACGAAGCAGCGGAAATTGATGGCCACGGAGCTTGGAGTAAGTTCAAGAATATTACTATTCCAATGTTGAAAGGGCCATTAGGAGTAGTAATAGTCTTAGAATTAATCAATGGCTGGTTAGTATTTCAAGAATTATATGGCCTCAATGTTGCAGGTTCTGATAACACATTAGCAATATATTTGGTTTATAATTACGCTGATCCAAGAATAATGACCTTTGCTTCTACCGTGGGTTATTTCATCTTTGCAATGAGCGCTTTTCTTACTCTAATAGACAGGACAAGAGTACGAGGAATCCTTAAAGCTTATGTTATTACTTGTTTGTTAGCTATATTATTTTCTATCCCCTCTAATCGGGCAAATACTGATCCTAAGGGGTTGGGTTTAACTGTAGAATGGCTTACCTATGATATTTTCTTCATGGCTATTTCTTTCTTCATTTTAACGTATTATTTAATATTTATTGTCATTAAAAATAGAGATATTGAACAAGATTTAATAGGCTTACGAAATATTGGAGTTTTCACCCTTTTTACCTCAATTCTCTACCTACTGAATGGTTATAACAGTTATTCACAATCAGATTTTGGTGTGACTGAATTTGCAATTGGTATTTTTCCTTATATTCCGATATTGATGTTAGGTGCATTACCATTATTTATTGGTCTATTCCTTCTTCTATTAAACAGGTATCCATCTGTGAAAGAAAAAACTAAGCTTATATTTTCATTAACTTGGGGTTTTAGTATCCTTATAGCTTTTAGTTTAATTTCACTTGAAATTATCTCTTCTTTCATTAGATTTGCAGAGTTACATACAGGTGAAGAACTAACATTTTATTTAGATTTGCTATTGGTAGCTAATGGAGTTCTTAGAGGTACTAATACAATACTAGTTGGTAGTGCTTTTATTTGGATAATTATAGCCCTACTGGTAATTCGCGGTTTGTATAGATCTACAACACATTTTGCTACGTTATCATTAATTCTCGGAATTATTGTAATGTTTATTGGATTACTCCCAACCCTGTTCACTCTTTTTTCAATAGTCCTATCATCTTACTTGATTGGTGTGATATTGGTTATTATCGGTTTAATGATGGTTTTTGCACATATATATGTACCTATCGTAAAAAGCTCTGATGATTCACATTCCATTATAGCTTTTGGATCATTAGTCTTGATTTTTGCGAATATTGGATGGTTCCTATTCGTTCCGTTTTCAGCAATTGCAAGCCATGAACTTGTTTCCATCATTTTTGTTGGCTTAACAATGTTTATTGATATTATTGGTTTTGCTATTTTCGGTCTGGGAATTTTGAAGGCCAGAAACGAGAATCAGCTAGCTGTAAAAGTTTCTGGTTTCTGTTATTTAGGATGGGCACTTTTTACATTTATTTGGCGAATTCTTTCACCTATATTATTCATTCCTCAAGTTGGGTATTTATCCCTTGATTTAGGATTAATTACCTCAAATATGGCATTGATAATGTTAAATAACATTATTATTATTATTCTCTTCATCCTGAATGGTATCCTGTTAGTAATTGGAACTCTTCTCACAGAGAAGATATATGAGGGATCTCCTAGATTTTTGTTACCATATAGTATAGTTAATCTTTTCGGTATTCTTATGATCAGTTTACCATTGTTTATCGGAGTAGAATTAGGCACAATGAATATATTCTTTATTTCAATGGAAATAGGACTCCTCATCAAAATAATAGTTGTACCTATTATCGGTATTTTATTATTCTGGTCTTTTTTTAATCAAATTAGAAAAATTCCTTCCTCTTTCTCTTTGGAAGATAAATCTAGTAATATTCAAGGAAGTGTAACTTTATGACCGTTGAAACTCAAAGTGATCTTAGGAAAATTTATCAATTCATGCAGAATAGGCGTAATTTGATATTTTTCCTGGTTCTAATTGTAATAGTATTTCTTTCTATTCCTATCTCAAGTTTAAATACTATCCTAGACATTTTTGAGAGTTCTACTAACATATGGGTCAATGCTTTTTTCAACGCTTCAAATAATTTGGAAACAACTTCTGATCTTCTTGGATATGTATTAACTTTAATCCAAGGGGGAGTCGAAGGAATTTTTAATTTCATTGAAGACATGCTAAGTTTTTATGGTAGTATAGTTGAAAATACACTGAATTTTTCATTCAATTTCGAAATAATCAACATGACAGGTTATATTCTTGCATTAATTTTTCTAATTACCCCTGTTTTATTTATCGTTTTACTATTATATGTTCTCAAAAAAATTGGTGGCAAAAAAGGTCAATCGAATGAAAAAAATGGCGATTTATTAAATCCAAGAAATATTTTCTTAGTATTGTTAATAATTCCTTTCGCCTCGGGGTTTCTCTGGATTCCAGCATTATTTGCATTAACTCTTCTCTTTTATTATGTGGGGTTAAAAATTAAAGAGGGGACCGATTTAGTTAAAAAAAAGGATCTTATATTGTTAATAAACTGGAAAAAAGCATTTATTTTTCTATTATTTACAATTTTATTATTAATACAAATTCTACAATCGATTTTACCTATGTTAATTGAGCCTGAACTAGATTCTACTCTATTGTCGTTTTTTTCACTTAAATCAAATGATGTATTTATCTTAATCCTAATGTTTGGAATCTTTTTCATTTTCATATTACCATACATTGAAATCCTTTACTTAAAATATGGTGGGGGAATGGAAATAGAAGTAAAGAATATCTTAGGTAATATTCCTTTTATCTTTTTACATGGAAAAAATCCTAAGGAAAGGCCTAAAAATTTTGAATTCCCCTCTGTTAATATGGTAATCACATACATCATACTTTTTGCGATCATAATGCCGTGTTTCGACTCAATTATCTTACAAAGTTCCATATCCGATATTTTATTTATTATTTTGAATTTTCCTTGGATTATTGGGTTGATAGCTCTTGATCCCCTTCAATTCTTTGGACTTATTATAACATCAATTAAAACTTCATTTGATATTATTATTTCAGCATTGCGAATTATCGTGAACGGCTTTATACCTGCAGTACCAACAGACACTAGCATTCTCCGCGCTCTACAACCTTTTTTATTCCAGATAAGCGCATTTTTCCTGGTATTTCTTATAATTTATACCTTTATTATGATCATTTTAAGTAAACAACAAAATCCAGTGAAAAGTTGGAAAAAGAATGTCAAGGAATTTAACTTGTTATTATTATTGATAATCGTATGTTTTATTATTTGTGCAATATTATTTATCCTTAATCCTGAAACTTTTTACAATATTTATGGTGACCCATATGCAATCCAGACCGATCCTTGGTTTGAATCACAACCATGGGTTGGTATATTACTCTTTGTTCTATTATCTTTGTCAACAATTGGTATAACCTTTGCCTTGGTATGGATTTATATTCAAATTGTAGTAAAGAAAAGAAGTAAATCAATTATCGCAAAAATTATTATGATTAATGCATTGGTTGCGGTTATAGCAATAATAATGATTGTACCATTTATATGGATGATAAAGAACAGCTTGCAAACACAAATACAAAATTCAGCAGTATTAGAAGAGCAAGGATTTATTCCTGATCCTTTAACTCTTTCGAACTACGCCCAGATTTTCGGATTGTTTGAACCGCCATATGAAACTCTTGAATATCGTATAGTCACCTGGTTATTTAATTCATTAGTTACAGCTGTTGGTGTAACAGCATTTCTCGTAATTTTTTCTGCAATGGCGGGATATTGTTTAGCTAAGAGAAATTTTGTAGGTCGAAATGTTATTTTCGTCATTACTGTTGGTATAATGTTTGTTCCATCTTATGTCCAAGTTATTCCTTTATATCTAGAATTGAATAGATTAGGCTTTGTAGGATCATTACTTGGCGTTATTTTTCCGTTTTTGATTCAACCGTTTAGTGTTTTTTTGTGCACGGAATTTATGCGTTCAATTCCAGATGATTATCTTGATGCAGCAAGAGTCGACGGTTATTCAGAATTTCAAATCTTCTGGAAGGTAGTTTTACCGTTATCAATTCCTGTAATCTCCGTAATGACGATAATTAATTTCATTGCAAACTGGAACGCTTTCTTATGGCCGTTATTAATCTTGGATCAATCTTCTTTAGCTCCTATGCTAAGAACTTTACCACTAGGTATATTCAGGGTTAATAACGAACTCCAAGAACGAGCTGGAGTAATCTTAGCTCTTGCTACTGTTATAGTTATTCCAATTTTTGTACTTCTATTTCTTGCACAAGATTATATAAAACGAGGAGTTACAATTGAGGGATTAAAAGGGTAAATAGGTGAATTTTCATGGCACGAGTACTTATGGATGACGTAATAAAGAAATTTGGCGATAATATTGTATTAACGAATATTAATATCGATATTGCGGATAAAGAAATGGTTGTTTTTGTTGGCCCCTCTGGTTGTGGAAAAACAACTGCAATGCGATGTGTTGCAGGGCTTGAGGAAGTATCAAGTGGAAATGTTTTCATTGGGGATAGATTGGTCAATAATGTTCCTCCCAAAGATCGAGATATCGCAATGGTCTTTCAAAATTATGCTCTTTACCCTCATATGAAAGTATTTGACAATATTGCTTTTGGTTTGCGAGCACGTAAAATCCCTGTTGATCCAAAAGACCCAAATTCAAAGCTAAGAAAAATGACAAATAAAGAAATCGAAGAAAAAGTACATGAAGCTGTAAGAATCTTACAGATTGAGAACTTACTAGGTAGAAAACCAAGTGAATTATCCGGAGGACAAATGCAAAGAGTAGCAATGGGAAGAGCAATAGTTCGAGAACCCCAAGTCTTCTTAATGGATGAACCTCTTAGCAATTTAGACGCAAAATTAAGAACTCATATGCGAACAGAACTTAGACGATTACAAATTGAACTTGGTGTTACTACAATCTACGTTACACATGACCAAGCTGAAGCAATGACACTAGGAGATAGGATTGCAGTTATGAATGATGGAGTGTTCCAACAAATTGGGACACCTGAAGTTGTATATAACAAACCTGTTAATAAGTTTGTGGCTGGTTTTATTGGTTCTCCTCCTATGAACTTTTTACCAGGGAAACTTGAACTCAGAGAGAAGCCTATTTTCATTACAGAATCAGTTAATTTCGAAATTCCTGAAAACTTAGCGAATATGGTTAAAGAAAAAGCAAAATCTATAGATAATTTAATTTTGGGAATTCGTCCAGAAAATATTGAGGATAGCGAATTTACTTTGAAAAAGGACGATGGAGCCACCATTACGGCTGAAGTAAAGGTTCGAGAGAATCATGGTTCAGATATTTTCTTAAACACTCTAATTGGTAATACGACACTTCAAGCAAGAGTAAATACTGGAACATCGGCCCAAGTAGGGAAAACTATAGAACTAGTGCTAAATTTTGCGAAAGTACATATCTTCGATGGAGAAACAGAAATGAATCTTATTGTTTAATTTAAAAATAAGTAATTTGGCGTAACGATTTATGTCTAGTAGAATTGCTTGGGTTAGACTTATTACCTACATTGGAAGTAGTATAATTTTTGTTCTTGAATTATATCGTCTCATTCTGACTTATTTAAGGTTCATCATTCAAATACCAGCATTCTATGCAATTCTAGAGGCATTAATGCTTTGGGGTATATTTTTTGGTTACTTATGCTTGAATTTCGGCTTTTATAATATGTATAAGGACAATTATCTTCTATTGAACTCAGAAAATTATTCTTTTCCGATATTGAAGAATACCATTTATTTTGGTGCTTTTATTGATATCCTAGTCTTTTTATTAGTCTTATCTCCTCCTCTCGATATTGTAAGTTCATCATTTACAGATTTATTCTATCTAATGAAAAGTATTTTATGGATATTCTATTATTTTTCTATTCTATGCTGGGTATTACTAATTTGGAGTTTTATACATAATAAAAAGGTTACCGATATTGTTGGAATCCCAAGAATGGTTATTCATTCCTTTCTTGGTATTTTGTTGATACTAATTTTAACTATAGACTTCTTTACTAAATTAATTTTTACACAATCAATTATACAATTGTTTATTATTTTCACATTATATTTAGTAGTTTTGGTTTTTTTCATTCTATGTCAAGCTTATTTTTTCTTTCGTGTTACCAGATTTGCTCTACTTGTTCATGGATAAATACAACCTAGGATAAAAAGAAAAAAAGCTTTTTGAATACATTGAGCAACAAATAATGGACAGTGAAAATTGTTTCTTGGAGGATAAACTGTGGAGATTAGAATGTCACCTTTTTTTTAAAGTAGATATCCAAGTATCTTGAAATTCAGCAGAATGAAAAAAAATTCCATCAAAATCATAGGTTGATAATTCTATAGGTAGGTTTATTCTTCTGCATTCCTCATCTAACCACCACTAAAATTTAGAAAATTGTGGGAAGATTTTATTAATCAAATTCCAGTTAAATTTCCCTTTAGTGTCGTAACTGAAATTTAATGTTAAGACTATAAACTAATGAAATAATCACTCTTCATTATTCCTTCTACAAGGATGTGAAAGATGCTGAAAAAAGCGGTGAAACTAGAAAATTGGTTCTTTACTTCAATCAACTTAACAAAAAAAGAAGGATTACTAGATGAAATCAAAGAAAAATTCTCTATTGATTCATTGCAACTAGATTTAAAACCTTTTATTACCCCAGGGACTTTACAGTCAAATATGGTAAAGTATTTAGAGATAAATCCTTATTACGAAGAAAATATGAGAGAATTGGACTCTTATGAAAATATGGCCCTTATTCTTTTTTCTGAATTCAATTTGGACAAAGTTGATGAGAAATTACAAATCGTTTTTGATTATATAGATACAATATCAGAGATATACGTCAATGGAGCATTGATTGGGAAATCTGCAAATGCTTTCATACAACAAACAATAAAAATACCTCCAACTCATGTTTTAACAGGAAAAAATCTAATAACTGTATTCTTGTTTCCTGCAATGGCATATATTAATAAAGAAGTAGATTTACCAGAGATTCGTGACCGAGTTTTTGTTAGAAAGCCTGCATTTAATTATGGGTGGGATTTTGCGCCAAGAGTGATACTGACTGGGATAGGGGAATCATATATTGAATCAAGAAAAGCTCTAACTCTTGAAGACATCTTTATAGTTACAGAATCTATTAATTCACAAAAAGCAATAATCAATGTTGAATGGAAGACTAAAAGTTCTTATGCAGACAATTTTTCTTTCCAGTTAGTTATAGAGGATGAAAAGAATGATGAAGTCCATAATCATCAATTCTCACAATTTCTAGAAATCGGAGAACATATTCATAGACAAAACATAGATATTCGGAATCCACAACTGTGGTGGCCAAATGGGTATGGCAAACAAGCATTATATCGAATAGAGGTTAAAGAAAAATCTTCAGGAACCACAATCCATTCATTATTTGGGATAAGAAAGACCGAACTACTCCTCAAAGAAGATAATGAAAATCGATTCATTTTCAAGATAAATGGTGTAAAAATTTGGGCCAAGGGGGGAAATTGGGTACCTACTGATGCATTGACAAATTTCAGTTCGAAGGCGAAATATAGGAAACTCCTAATGTATGCTAAGAATGCTAATTTCAACATGATGAGAGTTTGGGGTGGAGGAGTAGTTGAAAAGAAGATCTTTTACGAATTATGTGACGAATTAGGAATTTTAATTTGGCACGACTTTCAGTTCGCGTGTAGCATGTATCCCGAAGATGATGTATATCTGAAAAACGTAGAAAGAGAAATTTCGGGGATTCTAACAAGATTACGTAATCATCCCTCAATTGCAATATGGTGTGGTAATAATGAGAATGAATGGATTGACTTTCAACATTATACAGAGAATTGTCGTGAAGAAAGAAAATTTGGCGAGAAATTACATCAATTGAAGAGGGATTTGTGTCAAAAACTTGATCCATCACGACCGTATTGGCGTTCAAGTCCTTGGAGCCCTACATCAGAGACATCTTTCTCATATGATCCTAATTCTCGGGATGAAGGTAATTGCCATGATTGGTTTGTCTGGCATGGGGTAGGACAATCTGATCTTCAACCTCCTGAATTCGAACACTATGCTGCTAATCATGCGAGGTTTATTTCGGAATTTGGAATTCAAAGCTTCCCTGTAAAATCTACTATTGATGAAATCTTTAGTAAATCAATTCAAGAATCCCCGAATAAAGTATGGGAATTTCATAATTTAAATTTAAGTAAAATTAGAGTTAATATGAAAAAGTTCGGAGAACCACAAAATATAGAGGAATGGATCCTTTACACACAAGCAGCTCAGGCGTTTGGAATGAAATTTGCCATTGAAACATGGCGATCTAGGAAATTTGAAACTGCAGGAGCTTTATTCTGGCAGTATAATGAGCCTTGGCCCACTATTTGTTGGTCAATAATCGACTACTACAATAATCTAAAAATAGCATATTATTTCATTAAACGAGCGTTTCAACCTGTAATCGCGATTTATGAAAAAGAGACAAATTCAATCATTATTGTTAATGATTTTACTAAAACAATAGAGTGTAAGTTAGTACTACGTAAATATTCTAAATATTCCTTTTCAGAATTACTATCTATGAAAGAATATGATGTTAAAATTGATTCGAATGGAAAGATCACTATCATTGATGATATTACAATCCTTTTGAAAGAGGATTGTCTTTGGATTCAGCTATTTTATGAAAATAATTCATTTGACAGCATAATTCTTGCATGTGATCCATCTGAAATGAAATTTCCAGATCCGGAAATATAAACAACCTTTGATAAACAAAAAAGCATTTTAACCTTAACAACGTCACATGAACTAGCTTTTATGGTTGAATTATCTAATGAACTAGAACCTGAAGATAATTTTTTCCATTTAATTCCTTCTTTTCACCGAAAGATTCACATTAATCGCTTTCCTGAAGACGAATCTATCGAAATTCGTATTTGGTCTCATAAGAAAAAAAAGACTACTCATTTTCAAGAATTTTTACATTAAAAAAACCTGCAATCATTAGCAATGAAAAAGAACCTTTGAATCTCCAGTTAACAGGTCTTATTATCCTCAATTTAATCTTGACTTCTGTTTTCATTGTTATTATTATCTACAAGAAAAAAGGATATTAGTCAATAGGAATTATCAATAAAAGGATTATTAAAATCGTTAAACGTTGTTATTTGATCATTTTAAGCTTAATAAGGAGAGTAACAAAAAACTAAGGATTTAAATTCATATTCTTCTAAAAAAAAGGCGTTTTTTCTATTTGAGCTGAAATATATAATTAACGCATTCGGAGAATTTTTACTAGTAATGTTAAAAATGAAAGCACAGTATTATATATCTGGATTGATATTGATGAATAAATGACATGAGGGATTAAACGTGTTTCGTCTTGAAATAATCACAAAAACTGGCCTTCTAGTTTTTTCACATGATTTTGTCAAAGATAGGGATTCAGAGGATGAAGATCACGA
>JAUUVJ010000347.1 GCA_030589605.1 Candidatus Hodarchaeota archaeon
AACGATTTTTGTGAATTTCTCCGTACATCATGGGATCGGACGCTATTTAACGGACAAGGGGTATTTTCGAGGAGGTGATGCGAAGTACTGGTTGGTTATACGATAATAAATTGAAAAAATTCTTTTACAAAGAAACCATAATGTTTATATAATTTACTATAAGTAATTATAGTGAACTATTATGAAGACTACTATTCAAATAGATAAAGAAATTCTAAAGGCTTTACAGGAACTAAAAAATCATCCTCGACAAACATACAATGAGATTATTTCCGAGTTAATTAAATTATATAAAAATATATCAATCAAAAACCAGTATGATGAGTTTCTTCATAAGATCCAACAAGAAAAAATGAAAGAATTGTGGGATAATAATGAGGATGAGGTTTGGGAAAATGTATAAATCTGGAGATGTAATTCTAGCTCAAATTCAGTTCACAGATACCTTTGAGATCAAAAAACGCCCATCAGTCGTACTATTTGAGGAATTTGGAAATGTTATTGTGGCAGGAATTACTAGTAATCTAAGAATGGAAGGAATATCGCTATCAAAAGATGAAGGGGTAATTAAAGAGAGTATTATCAAGACAAATTATATTTTTACTATTTCTAATAAAATGATAGTCAAAAAACTCTTCTCTTTAAGCATAGAGAAGAAAAAACTTCTTCATGAAGAACTAATCAAACGGTTAGTCGGTCTTATCAACTGAAAATCGATTAATATTTATTCCTATAACACTTTTTTTTGGAGTATATTTCGTTGGATATACCCCTATTTGTATATAATAGATGTGCAATAACCAGCGATCAGTGATCTTACCTTTTTCAAAAAAAGAGAGTTTTTATTTGATTTTTTTCTAAGATTAAATTAAATAGCATAGTTCAAAGACTGGGATCTTTTGTTAATTTGAAAATAGGAGGAATTACTGCTATAATTTCAGCTTTGTGTTTCCTTGGAACATTTTATTTCAATTAACGTAAGTTGAATTCAAGATTTTTGAGCTTAAAAAATAAATGAACACGAACGGAATCCAATAGATTTTTGCAATAATCTAGGAACATATAAAAATATATGATTCATTATCCCAGCAATAGAGAAGTACCTTCTTAAGATCTTAAAGATCAAATTATAGATCTGAAGGTGAAATTTTTTAATAAAAATGAGAATCTAATTTGCTCTGATCCAATTATGGAAAAAGATGTGATGAATTATTGGAAGAATATGTAGAACTTGAATCATTTAAAAAAAAGATTATCTCCTACTCTTTTAAGTTGCGTCTCTATATAGGAATTCTGTTTGCAGTCCCATACTTTTTATTTGGATTTTTTGTTGCATTTGCTCTCTTAAATTGGGAATTTGAAGTGATAAATAATTCTCTTCTACGTCTCATATTTGCTTTTATTATCTCAATTTTTCTTTTACCATTCATTTGGATGACGAATGATTATTTTGATGCTCCATATGACTCTCTTGATCCAGAAAAAAAGAATAGAAATGTTTTTTGCTCAAGTAAATTAGCAAACAACCCCTATTTGGGATATTTCATCTTATTTCTACCATTTGGAATTAGTTTTGTTTTTAGTTTCTTGCTTGGACCTGAAATATTTTTTCTTACTATCTTTATAGCCTTAATAGGCTTTTTTTATTCAGCTCCTCCGATTCGTTTCAAGGAAGTGCCTGTGCTAGATCTTATTACTCATGGAATTTATGTTGGAGGTTATTTCTTCCTCCTAGGAGGTGCAGTGATTACTCCACTGTCATCATTACTTATTCAACAACCACCATTGTTTTTAGTCTTTTTCCTCCTCGCTGTAGTTGATATGTCAGGCATTCAATACAATTCTCAATTGATTGATATTGAAGCCGACAGTAAGAGCAAACAGCGAACTACAAGCTTATGGGTAGGGAGACGTTATAGTATATTGATTCTTCGAGGATTAGTAGGCTTACTACTTGCCTGTCTTCCTTTGTATCTTTTTTTAATCTTTAATTCTTCTATCTATGATTTCTCGCTTTTACACATTTTCCCCGATATATTAGTACAATTGATTTTTGTATTGAGCCTTGGGGGAATCTTACTTTATTTTTGGGGTACTCGTGGAGGTTTTAAGAATATAGAGGAAATACAAAGGCGTTCAGAATGGCTTCGACACCGCTTTATATACCCCTTTGCATTAATAGGCATATTATTCATTAATACACCATTTCTGAACAATTGAACTATGTTCACAACACACAACACAAAAAAAAATCTATTTATTTTTTGTAATCATAGAATCAGGCATTTGTACTGTTACAACTTCTCCTCTAGCACAAATTTCCTCATTAGCAGATAATGTGATTGTAATAATGATTTTACGTCCTTTGATTTCTTTAACTTTACCTATCAACTTCAATTTAGTATCAATTGGGGTAGGTTTCAAGTAATTAACATGTAATGAGGCGGTAACATAGCGTAGAGGAGGATCTGTATCCATTCCACGTCCTTCTGCACGGTATCCTGCAGCAGCGGCTGTTGCTGTTGCATGGCAATCAATTATTGATGCAATTAATCCACCATAAACGATTCCAGGAACAGCAGTATGGTACGGTTTTGGAGTAAAGTAACAATAACTTTCCTCTTCATCTTCAGTCCAAAAACTTTTTATTTTCATTCCATGGTCGTTAAATGGGCCACATCCATAACATTGGCCAAAATCTGTCGGATAATAATCTTGAAACGCTTTTTTATTCATTAATTTTCTTCTCCAATTTATTATTTACTTTTACGACTTAATTTATCTTTTATATCATATAATAATCAAAAGAAGTTGCTAATATGTTAATTATTCCTCATTAAAAGCTTGATTCAAAAATGTTTGAATATTCGCTTCTAAAAGTATGGTGGCTAGAATAGGATGAAATATCGAAATAATAGTCATATAAACCAAATTTTTAATATTAGTCTTGTAAAATATCAAATGAAATTAAGAATATTCACCAAGAATACGCCTGGCATCATCTAAATATCGAAATACCGACTTTTCTCGAGATGAATCACTTAATTGAATTTCTTTTGTCTCAATTGAATCAATAGCTTCAATGGCTTTAGTTTTTTGACGATACAGTCGACTTGTATCAGCTTCTTGTACTATTTCTGTGAAAATTCTGAATGCTTCTTCATACGAAGAACCAATGATTGCTAGCTGTCCTTTTTGGAGTTTTCTTTCCAGATTTAAGGCTGGTAATCTTTTTTCTTTTATTTCAATTTCCAATCTAGACAAGTTTCTTGATGCTTCTTCATAAGCTTTCTTATTTCCAATTCTTGACATTTCAATCAAAAGCTCATTATACATTAATTCATCAGAAATTGTACAAGCTCCAATCTCTTTCATAATTTCTAAAGAAGAGATTAATGCTTTTTTTGCCTCGCCATAGTTCATTTCATGTTTCTCTATAGTGGATAGTAAACGGTAATAATGCACTTTCTCCCAGTTTGAGGTAAAGAACTCAAGTTGTTTGTCTAATTTTTCTCGTGCTTTATCGGTATTGGCTTGGGAACATAAAATTTGAATTTCGATTCTTAAAATATCTACTTCTGGAATCATTTCAAATCTTAAAATTTCTAGATCAGAATTGATTTCGTTTTCATGGTTTTTTAAGATAGTCTTTATTTCTCTAACTTTAAAAATAGCTTTCTGAGCTTCATCGATTCTATTTTGTAAATAATATAATTCAGCAAAGGCAAGAAACACCTTAGCTCGCGCATATGTTGATATTGATGACTTTTTTTCGTTTATAAACGATAAAGATTTATTCAACATTAACTCTGCCTCTTCAAAATTACCAGAGAGCTGTAGTGTACGTGTATAGTCAAAATAAAACTTGTAAAATTTTTTAGCTTTATATTGATCGTCTGATGGTTTCTTTTCTTCATAATAGGATTTGATACTTTTCCAAATTGTAATTGCTTCCTCCCATTCACCTCTCAAGTGATGCAAAATACCTATTCCCCATAAAGCTTCATGGAATCCGTTTTCATCTTGAATATTCTTATAATCTTTAATAGATTCATTAAACCACTTTAATGCTTCATCAAAAGATCCTTTGTTACGGTATGTTATCCCAAAAGCTCGTTTTATTTCTGCGCATTCTTTTGGCTTTCTTCCATTCAAAGGCAATGAATTAAATTTACTTTGTGCCTCTTCTAACACATCTATTGCATGATTAAAATCCCCTTTTTGAGATAAAAGGTGACTTTTCTTAATTTTAGCAGTAAAATAATCATGATTATTACATAAAGGATCATCACATTGAGTATCAATTACATTTATAGCTGCTCCAATTTTACCTTTTTGAAGTAAAGCTGTTTCTAATTCTTTTAAAATAGCATTTTTTACATCTTTTTGATCATTTTCAGTTAAAATTCCCTGATTTTTTATCAATGGAAGGATTTTTTCATCAGTGTACTGTAAAATTTCGATAGCTTTGTCATAGGATTTATTTTTAACAGCATCAATCCCAAATTCTTTCAAAGTAGTGAGGATTTTCTTAAGTTGATGAGCGTGTATATCTAACTTCTTAACTTGCATATCTTGGTTTTTACTTGTTTCATCATTGATTTCTAATTCGATATCAGCTTGTTTTATTTCACTTTCCATTTCACTTGAAATATTAGAAACTTCTTCTAAAACAGGTAATGCTAACATTATCTTGTGTTCTAGATCCTTCAACCAAGTTTTATCTTTAAAAATCGTACTAATATAAGAAATCGTTTTGTCAAGTCCATTGAGATCATATTTAAGTTCTAGCTCTCCATTCTGTAATTTTTTGCTTATATTAGTATCAAATCCCTTTCTAAGTTTCATTTTTAATTCTTTAATCTTTCTTTTTAATTCCTCTTGAGAATCTGGGTCTCCTTTAATAATATCATCAGTTATTTTAACTAAGTTAATGTTGAGAGGCTTCTCACTTAATAGATCAGTT
>JAUUVJ010000084.1 GCA_030589605.1 Candidatus Hodarchaeota archaeon
ACACATGATTCATTTAGATGCACCAAGTCTGGTAGCAAGAGAAATAGATAAGTTTATGTTTAATAATCGGAGTACGATTCATATTGAGTAATTTAAAAAGTTCAAAAATGTTCAGTTTACGTTTTGCGGACAAATCTGCTTGGAATGAATTCAAAAAAGACTTGAAAGTAATTCTTCGAGAGAATGAGATTAAATATCAGTATTCAGAAAAGGTACCAGTATTTCATATCCTTTATCAAAGTGAACCAATCAAGATTAAAGCAGCCTGGGAAGAAGACACTTTGCTTGTTACTTTAATAGCTAAAGATGAGATTGGAGCGGGACAGATAACAGTCTGTCATGAAATATATGATTTACTACAACTCTTTTCAGGAGAGTTAGAGGATGGTATATCCCCATATGAATGGGGAAAAGAATCTGAATAGAAGTATATGCGAAATTTCAGTATTTTTTCTCTATTTCTTTTATAAATTCTTTTAAAATTGAATAAAAAGGGTTGAATTTTCCTTGTTCACATTCTTGAGCAATTTTTTTGAACATTAATCCATCTAGATTAAGTTGAAGCCCAGTAGTTGTTTCTTTAACCGAAATTCCATCTTTCTCCAATATAGATACACCTTTGTTGAATTATATCATCAAAAGTAGAGTAAGAGTAATTATAAGTTTATTCATTTCTGAATAACAATATAGATTAATTAAAAACGTTTTAAAATTAGTAAAAAAAAGGAAAAAAAGGATATCTATTCTAGTATCCTGCTTTTTTGAGAAGCTCAGCCCAGCGTTTATCAACTTCGGCTTGGAACTTATTTATCAGCTCTTCTCGTCGTACAGGTTTGAAGAAATGCCTCCAACGACCTTCAAGCTTTAAATAGTCTTCCAATGGTACTTTCTTGCTTGGATCTTTTGCAATTCGTGCACTTGGCCTGCTGAGTTGATACTCTCCGTCGATAACAGAATAAAGTGGATGCATACAAGTTTGTGTTGCTAAGCTTACATACTCGATTGATTTAGCAGGGTCGAATCGTTGGCCTCTGTTGCATGAAGCTTCAACATGCAAGAAAGCAGGACCATCTACATCTAATCCAGCTCTCACCTTTCCAATTAAATCTTCAGGATATGCAGGAGAAGCTGTAGCTACAAAAGGAATTCTATGTGCAGCAATAATGTCCGTGATTGGTTTCCGAAATTGAGTATTTCCAGGAACAACTTTCCCTGCAGGTGAAGTTGTTGTAGAAGCGCCGAATGGGGTACCGCCCGATCTTTGAATACCTGTGTTCATGTAGGCTCCATTATCATATAAAATGTATAAAAGGTCATGTCCTCTTTCAAGGGTTCCAGAAATCGCTTGAATACCGATATCATAAGTGCCTCCATCTCCACCGAATATCACAATATCGGTTTTCCCTGCAGTATAAGTACCTTTTTTTATCATTGCTTTGATTGCTGCTTCTGCTCCACTCGCAACTGCTGCGGAATTCTCAAATGCTACATGTAGCCATGGTACTTCCCAAGCTGAGAATGGGTAAATTGTACTTGCTACCTCAAGACATCCAGTTGAGTTGAAAATCATTGTTGGTTTATTAAAGGCCATTGTTACTTGTCGAGCCATTGATCCAGCAGCGCAACCAGCACATAACCGATGACCTCCAGAAAAATAGGTGGGTTTATCTACTAAATCTTTCAATTTATATTTTGGGATTTCAATTGTCATTTTTCAGCCTCCTTATTCACGAACTCCCCACCAGAACAGTGGTAGGCTTTTACCAGTGTTAAAAGCTTCTTTCGATCTATTGTATATCGAATAATAGTCTTTAATGAGAGTATCGCGTCCACCGAGTCCAATAGTATACTCTGCGAGCAAAGGTGATAATCTTTTGTTGAATAAAGCAGATTTAATGTCTGAACTAAGAATACCACCTGGTCCACCGAAATTGTGCGATCTCTCGATCGTAATTAAACCTTTCAGATTTTTACATAGTTCTGTGACATCATCACCAAAGAAAGGACGATAAACACGGATTTTTATTAAACCAACTTTTTCTCCTTTTGCTCTTAGATCGTCGACTGCAGTTCTCGCATTTCCAGCAGTAGAACCCATAGTTAAAAAGGCGTATTCTGCATCATCCATTTTATATGATTCAACTGGTTTATACTTTCTACCAGTTAATTTTTCCCATTCATTGAATACTTCCAGAATTACTTTACGTGATCTCTCATGTGCATCTCGTACTTGAGCACGAGCTTCCATATAATAATCTTGAAGATGAAGCAATCCGATACTCAGAGGTTTTGTAGTATCAAGTTTTAATGCTGCTTTACGTTCACCACCAAGAAATTTTTGAGTTACCTCACGAGAAACTGGTTCAATTCCCTCAATTGCATGTGAAATAATGAAACCATCAAGGCCTACTCCGACTGGTAAAAGTACATTAGGGTGTTCACCAATTTTGAAAGCCATAATAGTTTGATCATGTGCTTCTTGATTGTCTTCAGAAAACATACTGACCCAACCAGAATCACGGAACAACATTTGGTCAGTTAATTCACCGTGTATATTAATGGGACCACTTATTGCACGATTGGCTATTGCCATGACAATGGGAGTTCTGGATGATGCGGCTACAAATATAATTTCATACATAAGCATTAATCCTGCGCTTGCCGAGCTTGTAAAAACTCGAGCACCAGCAGAACTTGCTCCGACACAAGCAGACATTGCACTGTGTTCTGATTCAACTGTAACAAATTCTGTATCAACTTCACCATCTGCTACAAAATCTGCAAATCGTTCAACAATAATAGTTTGTGGGGTGATTGGGTAAGCTGCAACAACATCTGGATTAACAGATTTTGCTGCTTCTGCTACTGCATCGTCACCCGTAACTGCGATTCTTGTCATTTAGATGTCCTCCATAATAATAGCTTTTTCTCCTTTTCTACCTGGGCATTCATTAGCACAAACACCACATCCCTTACAATAAAATAAATCAAATTTAGGATGTTTTTTATCGTCCTCACCAGTTACCATTGTTATTGCACTATCAGGACAGAAAAAATAGCATTTCAAACAGGAAGTACAATTTTCAATCACTAGCTTTGGGATTTTTGAAGCCCAATCACCAGTACGAAAAAACTTAGCGCTTCCTGCGGGTGTACTTCCCGCCATTGGGAGTTTTTTATAACCCCATTTTTCTTTTACCCAAGTTTTAAATTCTTCATCAGATACATCTGTTGGAAAAGCTGGCATTAATATTTCACCTCATCATATGAGCGTTCGACAGCCTTAATATTCTTGTCAAAGCCTTTGTGTTTGAATCGTTCTTTAATAGCTCTTCTAATTGAGTCTAACTTTATGATTTTTTCATCGGTAAGTTTCACTAAGGCTCCAAGAATTGCGGTATTTGTTTGTTTAATTCCAATTTCTTCTGCAGCAATTTTTGTTGCATCTATTGTCGCGAAATTAGCATCAGGTCTCGAATTTCTCAAATTGCTTACTCCTTCGGAATTTGGATCATCTGTATTAACAATTATGATACCTCCTTCCTTTAAACCTGCTGCTACATTCACTTGCCCTAGTAGTGTCGGATCCTGAACAACCACAATATCTGGTTCATAGACTTCCGTCTTCATATAAAATCTTTCATCCGAAACACGGGCGAATGCTGCAATTGGAGCGCCTGAACGTTCTGGTCCAAATGAGGGAAAAGCATGTACATATTTATCCTCTAGAAGAGCGGCTTCAGCGATTAGATAACTGCTAGTCATAACGCCTTGGCCACCTCTCCCATGCAATCGTATATCTACTATTTCTTTAGTCAAATAATTACATCTCCTAGTTATAAAAAGCCAAAAATTGAGGCCTAACGACCTTACTAGGTGAATGAATAAGTTTTTCTATTATTTTTAGTTGTTTTTTGTTCTTATAATAACCATTGTTAAGTAGAAGAAGTAATCTTAAATATTAAGAAAAAGATGTTGCAACAGTATCTTAATATAATATCTAGTGTTAAATACTAGCAAAATAGAAAGAAAAACAAAACAGTTAATTCGTTTTCATAAGAGTTAAGAGTAGATCTAAAGATATATATAGGAGATACAACTCTTAAATCCTTGATTATAGATGATAAGTTGATCAAATTATTCTATTGTAGTAGCTATATCATTTCCTCAAATTAAAGTGAGATGTACTAAAATGCATGACGAATGGGTATTGAAAATATGTGCAGCTGGTTCTTATCAAGTAGGTAAGACCTCACTTATTCGTCGTTATGCTGAAGATAAATTTGCAGATAGCTACATTCCAACTATTGGTGTTGATGTGACTGTTAAGCGAATTACAACTGATAATCAAAAGGTTAAGATACTGCTTTGGGATACGGCTGGACAAGAGGTTTTTGGTCGCATTCGCCCAATGTACTTTGAAGGGGCGTTTGGGTGTATTATTGTTTATGATATTACTCGTTTAGAATCTTTTAAAGATCTTGAAGGATGGATTACTGAGTTTAGAACACCAGAGCGTGCAAAAGCCCCAATTGTTATCGTTGGAAATAAAACAGATCTAAAAGAACAGCGAGTTGTATCAACTGATGAAGGGAAGAATTTCGCTGAGAAACATTCAGTACCTTTTATTGAATGTTCTGCAAAATTAGGTGGAAACGAAATAGAAAGTGTATATACGACATTTGTTCGCAAATACTTAGAGGAATTGGATATCACTTAACAATTCAGTTTTATTATCTTATTTCATTTATGAATTACTCTTCTTCTTGTTGTGGTTCGGTAATCAGAGGCTCCACAATTGGTAACTCTTCTTCTGATTGTTCTTCAATAGGTTGATCTTCCTTTTCTCCAGATAATTGTTGTTTTACGTCTTGTTCCTTGATGGTATCTGTTGATATTTCTTCCGTTTCCTCTTCCGTTGCATTTTCCTGCTCCTCTCCATCAGTTACCTTTTCTGTTTCTTCTGGTAGTTCTTTTTCTTCCTCAGCCTCATAATCACCCATCAATCGTTTCAAACGCCAGAGCATTTGAAGTTTCAATCTTCGACTTTCATCATCAAATCCAAAATCCGAAGCAAATTTCGGAGTAGATGTATAAACAATGGATCTTGCACGTTTTTCGCCAATGATATAACCCTCCTCCTCGAGTTTTTTACATATTTCATTAATCCTAAAAGGACCTATTTTTTTAACTATTTTTTTCACCATTGCGAGAGAAATAGGTTGTCGATATGCGATTTCTGTTATTATACGCCTTTTATCGTCAGTCATAAACATTTTAGGGCTAAGAGAATAAAAAAAATCGTGGTATATTGGATTTAATTGCAGTACCCATCTATCTTTCGAAATTTCGTGAAGTATTATTGGAGAATTTCGCGTTCGACTCCTTGATACCTTTCTAAGAGTACGCTTAAGATGGGTAGAGTCTTCTTGGAAATTTTCAATTAATTCTGACGTATGAATCGGCCTTCCTACGGAAAACATAGCACCTTCAATACGTTCTTCAAGGGTTATTGGCGTTAGTTCCGTAGACTTGTAAGATTCAATAAATGCTTCTCCTTCAACTTTACTGTATTTTAAGATTTCAGGGGAAATGAAACCTTGTACAGTTTTTTCTGATTCAACTATGGTTTTTATTAAAGGAAAAAATTCAATTATTGGTTCTATAACTTCTGGTATTTCAGGTATACTTTCTGCAATCGTTTTAGAAAAATCAACTATTTTTTTTGCATATGTAGATTCAGCTGTATCAACTTCAGCGTTTTTTATCGCTTGTTTTGTTGATTTTTTATCCTCTTTTTCCTTCTTTTTTTCTTTTTTTTCCTTTTTTCCACGACGAAAAAGACGAAACATAACCTATCATCATTTTTTTAGCTAATCATATTGAAGCTGACGGAGTGCATAACCCCTTAATCCAGCTTGTATAGCTTTTTTTGTTTTCTCTGGTTCTAGAGGTATTTTGAAGAGATTTAAAAACTCCTCCGTGACATTTATAATACTTCTTTTTCCTTTTGGAGTGATATTTATTAAATTCATGGCTTTAAGCTCTTCAATATTGTCTTTTGCACTTTTCCCAAAAATCTTTTGAAGTTTAGATGGAGTAACCTGTTCATCCAGCACGTATTCTTTGAATGAGATCATACTTAATACTTTCAGTAAATACCGTGGAACCTCTGAACGTTTTATGAAGGGCCAATGTAGATGAGCTGCGATTTCTTCTCGCAGTTTTAGTTGTACTGATCCTTTTTCAGTATCAAATATCGTATATGCATTTTTATGATCTAGATGTTCATCTCTAAGTTTTTCGATAAGTTTTTCGACTTCTCCTTCATCTTTTTGTATTATTTCAGCTAATTCTGAGAAAGACATTGGTCTATCATAAAGAAATAATGCTGCTTCAATAATATCTTTTTCTTTTAACGCTTTTAAATCCATAAGATTACCAGATCCTTGAATAATCTAAAACCTGTTTCAGAGATAAGTTATGACATCATCGATTTGCAGCTACTAGAATTTATTTATCGTACTTTGTTATTTTTTCCGTTTTAATAAGACTTTTGAATAATCAACATCTGATTACATTTTTTCTCTATTTTTAAGGTGAAATAACAATAAGCCTAACATAAAATATCTTTTTTTTCTTTATATTTGAACCAGAGATCCTATTACAAAAAGTTTTGCATATTAATGATATTAAAAGAAGTTATTAGATTGTATTGTAAGATTTCATTGAATAGGTGTACTTTTTCAAGACAAAAGAAAACCTTAATTTAAGGTAAATAGTATAAAATGAAAAATGTAGATATTCAATGGTTTTGGAAGTGAGAGAATAGAATGAGCCTTGGACTTGAAAGTCTTGATCTTAATCTTCAAGAAAGTAAAATTTATATTATATTATTAGCTCTAGGTCCCCTTTCGTTAGGTGAGATCATAGAAAATGCAGAATTTACATTAGATGATTCCATTAAATCTCTTGAAGGGTTGAAAAAGAAAGGATATATTCATGAGATATCAGGAGTTGCAACACGATATAGTGCGTTAATTCCATGGAATGATTTGAAAACCAATACAGAAAAAACATTATCACAGATGGAAGCTTTAGCTGGCCAACTGGATGATTATATTGCTCAAAAATTAGGCGTTATTCTTGGTACAATGCGTGAGGAATCCCAAAAAATCACTAATGGTTTGAAAGAAGCACAATCGGGTGTAAGTCAAATAGAAATGAAAGCTGAAGGTGATATTGAAGCAAGAATCGCTAGATTTACTCTCGAAGTTGAACAAGAAACTAACCAGACAAAAGGAGAGATATTGAAGACTTTTGAATCGAAAAGTGGTGATCATCAAGGTTTGATTACTGAAATAAAAGAAAGGATTGTTCAAAAAAATGATGAGATAAGCATAGGTTATCAATCAAAAAATCAGAATATATTGGATGGTTACCAATCTGGGTTAAATGAGGTCCAGAATAAAGAAGATGAACGAAATACTGTTTTAACAACGAAAGTAGAGGATCTTATGTCCCAATCAGGAGAGTCTCTTAACCAAGGGATTCAAAATGTTCATACCACAATGGAAAAAACAGGTCAAAGTCTATATGATTCTATCGATGAACGGAATGAAAAGGTAGTCTCTCATATTTCTGTTTCAACTGGAGGAATTTCAGAGACAATCACTAAAATAAGCGATGATAGTCAGCTTAAGGTAGTTAGTGCGATTGGATCGGTTAATGATAAAATACAAGAACAATTAACTACAAACAAACAAGAAGCAACTGCTGCATTTAGAGCAACAGGTGTAGAAATTAAATCTAAAACCGGTGAGAGTACTCAAAATTTACAACAAACGCTTAATGATACTTTGATAGAAGCTCAAAACCAACTTACCGAAATGCTACAGAATGCTCAGGAAACTTTGTCTCAAACTGTTTCTGATACAAGAACTCAAGTTGAAACTACAATTAAGGAATTTTCGGACTCGGTAAAATTAAACACTGATAATGATATTCAGAAAATTGTCATAAATACTGAATCAACACTTGGAGGACTTGCTCAAGATTCACAGGTCACTTTTGACAAATCTAAAGAAGAAATCTCTACTGTTCTAAGCGAAATGAAAACAGAAACTAGCCAAAAAACGCATGAAATTAAAGAAATCGCCTTAATGGAGCTAGAGGGTATAGTTAAAACACTGAAAGCTGAAGTAAGTTCCCAATTAGAGGGATTTAAATCTACTATGGAACCCCAACAGAATTTCCTGAAAGAAAAATTAGCTAGTTTTCAATCAGAATTTTTAAGTTCTCAAACTCAATCGATTAACACATTTAAAGATTTTATGGAAGAATTTAAAGTAGCAATCAACGCTAAGCACCAAGAGCTCAGTGATCTAATAAACAAAGAAAAAGAAAGTGTCATAGAGAATGTTAATATCTTTATCGAAGGAATGAAGGATCAAATACAAGATTATGATAATGAATTCAGAGAAACATTAACACAATCAGCTGTTACGAGTTCTGAAAAAGTTATCTTAAAAACACGAGAATTCCAAGAAAAAATGGTTGCAGTAGTAAATGAAATGAGCAAAAGCGCAAATGATCAATTAACAGCGACTACTGAGTTGATTTCTTCTAGTATTGCGACTGAACTAAGTATTTTGGAAACAGAACTTTCAGATTACGCTTCTAAGTTTAAAGAGCTGACATTGTCAAATGAGGAAATATTTAAAAATCACTTATTTTCATTAGAAAAGCTGTCTTCATTAGTAACAGATACTAAACACCCAATAGTGCAAACAGCCCCGATAGTTTCAAAAGAAGCAACAATTAATTACATTAGAAGTATATTCTCTAGAATGAAAAGCGGAATCACAATTTTGATGCCCAATATTGATGATATTCCTGTAGATTTAATCTTAGCTTCAAAAACTACACAAAGAATAAATATCGTTAGTATTGTTGATATTAACACTCATAAAGAATTTCTAAAGAATGTATTCCAGAAACCTAATGTTAAAGTGAAAAGCGTTGATCCCCAGAAATTCGTTGGTGTCGAAGGATACTTAGCTGCGGATCGTGATGGAGAAGAGGTATTAATTGGTATAAAGGAAGATCAGGGAGGAATTGTATCAATAGCTAGTGAATCTGATGCATTTATTAGCTTAATGGGTAAAATTGTTCTCGGAGATTATTTCCTAGCTAGATCACGAGAAATTCAGCGAATTGAAGTAGGTATGTGAATTACTCTTCTTCTTTCTTTTTCTTTTTCTTATCTACAACGGATATATATATTTCATAGGGAGGATTTAATTCCTGTTCCGCAGTGATTAATTCATCTCTAAACAAATAAAGACAGGAAATCAATACTCTAGCTCTGGAAAGTCTTTTCTGTTCATCTGACACTCCCTTCTCCTCCATTTTTTTAACAACTTTAGAAAATTCAGCTTCCTTGTTTTTATCACTCTTAGCTATATTTTTGATAACTTCTAAAGTGTTCTTTACAATATCTTCTATTGCAACTCTATCTAAATCAAGTTCATAATCAAAAGATTCAAAATCCGCAAGTTCTAAACGGCGTCTTCTCTTAATAGTTCCTCCCTTTTCTCTTTGTATTCTTTTTTCTTCTTTTATTTTTTCAAGTTTTTTCTTTTCATCTTCTTCCTGCAAGCCAAGTAATAGTTCAGCATAAAAGGAATCAGGGTTGGCTGACTCTGCAAGAGCAAGTATTTCTCGAGTTATATAATAATGTAAAGGAATTTTGAATTGAAAAGCTCTACGGGTTGCACGAATAGCGATTTTTTCCTCTTGCTTCTTTTCATATTGAATAGCAAGGCTAACTTTTTTTTTCAAAATTCGTGAAGCAGAATAAATCGCTTGACCAAGAATACGAAAATCTAATCCTTGCTCAAGAAGTTTACTATAGAAATCAGGAAGAATTTCCTTCATCTTGAAATCACGAATATATGAAATACGTTCAGGAAACAGATCTGGATTTATCAGAAAAATATACGGTTCCTCAAGGAAAAATTGTCCGCTATGGCTGAATAATCTGATATAATTGTCCTCATCCTCCTCGTCTTTCTCCTCTTTTGATTCAATTACTCCAGATTCGTCTTCTTTAGCCATATTTTAATTCTCCTAGGAGTAAAGTAATTTTTAGTTTATTCATTGAGGTATCAAAATTCTTGCGCTCGTTCAAGCTGTTTATCTTCACTCATTTGAATTGAAAACACCGAACTTAGACCTTTTACATTTGTACATCCATAAAGACGATCTGCCCATGCCATTAATATATCTCTATGGCTTATAACAAGAAATTGAGCACCTGGTGTCTTTTTTGAAGATTTTGACGATTCTTCTTCATCTTGACCAACAGTTCGGCTCATACGATGTAATAACTTAGCAACGCGTCGAACATTCATAGGATCGAGAGCAGCGTCTATTTCGTCTAAAATATAGAAAGGTTGGGCGTCTACGGTCTGGACGGCGAAAATAAATGCCAATGCAGTGAGAGCTTTTTCACCACCAGACATAGATTCGAGAGATGCAACTTTTTTACCTGCGGGGTGAGCTTCAATAAGCATTCCTCCCTCAAAGATATCTTCTCCCTTTTTGGGGTCTTTCTCAAGAATAAGTTTAGCATCTCCACCAGAAAGTTCACGAAAGAGTAAACCAAAGTGTTTATTGACCGATCTGTAAACCTTCATGAATACACTGAATTTTTCTGTTTCAATTTCTTCTATGAAATCTAGGATGACTTGTCTTTCTTCAATAAGGATATCTCGATCATCAAGTAATCTCATATAACGGGAATTTTCGTCCTCATATTCTTTCAATGCTCTCATATTAACAGGTTCTAATCGTTTCTTCTCATCAGATTTCTTATTTATTTCGCTTGTGATTTTATTTTCATTGATATCTTTTAATTCTTCTGCATCTTTTGGTATAATCTCAATGTTATTCTCCAGAGCCTCATCTTGTAGTTTTTCAGTTTCTACTGCGATTCGTTCACGTTGCAATTTAATTTCGGTTACCTTTTCTTCAAATTTAGCAACTTTCTGGTTCAATTTTTCTTTATCATTTACGAGTTGGTTTTGATACTTTTTCTGTGTTGATAAATCAGATTTAAGGTCCTTGATCTCTATTGCTACTTCTTCTTCTTTAGATGTTATTTGTTCTAATTGTTCGGTAAGTTTAATATGTTGATCAGCAATTGCTTGGAGTTCACCATCTAGATTGGCATTTTCAACTTGGATGCTCTTTATTTCTTCACTTGTTTCAAGTGATCGTTGTTCTTTTTCACTTTTGCT
>JAUUVJ010000203.1 GCA_030589605.1 Candidatus Hodarchaeota archaeon
AATTGGGACTTATAGTCTTGCTATATTAGCAAAATATCATGATATTCCGTTTTATACGGCTTTTCCACAATCTACATTTGATCCTTCAACAGATTCAGGTGAAAAAATTCACATCGAGGAGAGAAGTGTAAGCGAGGTGATGAATGTAACAGGTTTTTCAAAAAAACATAACACAAGAAATGAAATTTCCTTGTATCTCGAAAATACAGACTTTCGGAACCCAGCATTTGATGTAACTCCCGCACACCTTATTACGGGGTATATTACTAGCCAAGGTATTCTTTTTGCATCACAACTTGAAGACAGCTTGACTTAAAGTATCATACTGCAAAATCATTGCAAAACAATTAGGACAATTTTAAATGTATAAAAAATAAAGATATTATGTATTTGGATAAAGTAAATATATTATACAATCGTTATAGTGATAACGAGAAGAAATTTTCCTAAATTCTAGGAAGGAAGTGACAGAACTGAAGGAACTGATAAAACAATTACGAAATGTCGTTTCATTTAGTGGATTCATGGTAGAGGCACTTGAAGCCCAGAAAACATATGTAATGATGGAATTGAAGTCAAAAGGTCGTTTTAGAAAAAGAAATTATCATATTGCGTTATCATCAAGTCTTACTGGGTTATTAGCAGCTGAAAGAGAGCTTTCCAGAAAGTTCAAAAGTAATATTATAATTTTGGACCCAATAAACCATTTGGAATCACCAACATTTCAAAATGTTCAGTTATTCCATGATCTTGATCATTTACAAGGTTTTTTGAATGACAGTAAATGAATTACAAAATATATATTATATAATAGAGATAGAATTCAAGGATATGTGGTGATAAGTGTTAAAAAGAAGAGGGAATCTCCCTTCTGAATTTCCTGATTTTGGTGAGTTAGATAAAGGATATTCACTTCTCATAAAAGGTTTACCTGGTACAGGGAAATCTAGTCTTGCATTACAACTTACAGCTTCATTACCAAACTCTTTTTTCATAAGTACAAGAATAAATCCTGAAATAATTATGGATGATTTTTCTTGGTTAAAGAAAGAAATTCATCCAACACGAGAGTTCCCATTTTTTATTGATGCTACACGATCAGAGACATCATCTCTAAATAAGAATGTAACACCCCTAGAATTTGAAACAATGCCTGAATTTGTGCAATTTCTTTTCAATTTAGGGAAGGAAATCCCAAACAAAGTCATCGCTATTGATAGCTGGAGTGCATTAACAGTAAATTTATCAGAAAGTCAGATTAGTCATTGGGAATCAGCTATAGTCCAACGTTTCTTATCAACAAATTCTAAAATCATTTTCGTTATCGAAGGCACAAATCCCGCAAGCTTAGACTGGATTGTTGATGGTATATCGCTCTTAAGAAAACGCACAATAACATCCCCCTATGGTATTACCCGTAGAATTAGAGAATTGAATTTTGAAAAAATGCGGGGTAGAGAAATTCAGAATGAAACTTATCTAGCAACTCTAGCGAAAGGTCAGTTACGAACGTTTTATCCCTTTAAATATCGATTTCCAGCAATAATGGTGAAATCCCATACGCTTGGAGACCCTGATGAGCACCATATTTCAACAGGATCAACAGATTTTGATGAATTAATTGGTAATGGATTTCGAAAAGGTTCCTGGAATTTATTCGAAGTAGCAACTCCTGTAGGAGATGCTTTAGATATATTTCTGTTTCCTTTGATCACAAATCATTTAAATCAAAAAAGATCAATGATAAGTGTTTTTCGTGAGGGTGTAACCTTTGATTCAAAAAAGCCCTATTTAGATGTATTTACGGGAGGTAATTGGATTGAACAGACAGCTAATTTCGAAAGATATGTTCCAGAAAAAACTTCGAATAGATTTGAATTACCTGAAAAGATCGATCAGTTACTTGACTTAATAGAAACTTCTTCACAATCATTGTCTAAGAAAAAAGAGTTTCCACTTCTTATTAATCTTGGATTAGATGTTTTAGAGAATAAATATGGAATACCAGCCCTTAACGAATTTATTGCTATTTTAGTGTCTAAAGCTATACTTGAAGGTGATATCATTGTTGGTTGGCTTAAGGAGAAGCAAGAATTTCGAGGGGGTACAACTGCTGCGACATCTCATTGGAAAATTAACCTAATCAATCGAGCCTTAGTACTAGAGGGTATAATTCCTGCAACCGAATATTATGCTATAGAACCTGTACTTCTTAAAGGTTATATCGATTTTAAACTAATTCCTATTTTGTAAATAATGAAAATACCTTTAATAATATTTGATTTAACAGAAAAATCTATTGTATAAGAAGGAATGTCAACATGGATTTCCCAGATTCAACTGTAAGAGATTTAATAAAAAAATTGAAAAAAGATTTAACTCCTGATGATCAGGCTATTTTAATACGCGAGATAGAAGAACTTACATCTTATAAAAAATCTCAATTGTTCTGTTTATCAAGAGATTTTGATAATTTTCCATTAAAAGCGTTTACAGTTGAAAATGAAGTATGGAATACGATTCAAGAAATTTTCAAAGGAGAATACAAAGAGAAATCCATCTTAATTCGAGATAGTGAAATGTCTCTTTTTCTTGCAGAAAGCGCTGTAATATCTGAAATATTTGATTTAGAAGATTTTAGAACGGTTGTTCGTTTTTTATATACAAATACTAAAGATTATTCTGATATTACTTGTAAAATCAATCAATCTGTTCTCCGTTTTTTAAATTCAAGAAGAATTGAAGCTCAAATATTATCAAAATTCCATTCAATGTTATTTTTTTTAGGAATTCCGCTAGCCAGCATTGATGAGATTGGAGAATCTCTTTACAAACTCTTTCCAAAAGCAAAATCCGAAATCCAATCTTTTTTAGAGTTACCGATTTCAACAATTCAAAAATATCCTGAATATATAGATGAAACAGTAGAACAGCTCAAATACGATGAGGTAATGCCAATACTGAAAAAATGGTTAAGCAATGAAATTCTCTCGAAAATCGAAAAAATAAAAGTAGCACAATTTACTGAAAACTGGATTCCTAAAAAGGTAACATCGATAGACGATCTTGTAAGCAAAATCAAATTAGAATTATCAGAAAAAAACCTTTCATCGATTCCTCTTGTCTATGACTCCTTTATCAAACCGTACTACAAATCCGTAAAACCTAAGAGTATTTCACAGGATGCAATTCATTCTAGAATTCCATCAGAAATACTCCAATCATATGTAGAGAAATTAGCTTATCCATATACTGTACATAAAGAGAAAGAGATTCAGGTTTATTTTTTAGGAGGAGCTACAATAGGAACGATGGGGATTTTAATCTGTACTCCTAAATCGAACCTACTGATTGATTATGGAATGTCAGTTGCTAATTATCAAATTCCATATTGGAATGAGGCATTAAACCATCTAGACGGAGTCTTAGTTACTCATGCTCATCTCGATCATGTCGGTGCTATACCCTATTTATATGGACAAGGATTTGAAGGATTTGTATTTGGAAGTACCATGACAAAGAATTTTGCGAATATACTAATGTTGGATAGTCTCGGATTAATGAAAAAGAATATAGATTCAAGTGTAAGGAAATCTGATCATAGATTCAAATTTTTATCTCAACCAAAGAATATTCATAAAATGTTGGATCATTATGTAACAGTAAAACCACAATCAGAGTTCCAAATATCTCCAGATATCGTAGTTGAAGCTATTCCTGCAAACCATATTCAAGGTTCTTATTCCTATCTCGTTAAATGTGGCGAAAAGAAAATTCTATTCTCTGGAGATGTGAATATGGATCCAACATCATTATTTAAAAACAAAGCACCAGATTTACCCAAAGATGCTGATCTAACTATAATGGATAGTACTTATTATGGCCAACCTGCTTTTAATGCAAAAGAAAGGGATAAATTACTCTTTAATACTGTAAATGAAAGTAAAAAAGTAATTATTCCAGCCTTTAGTGTAGGAAGAGCCCAAGAGATCATGGTAAAGCTAGAAAAAGAAGGACTTACAAAAGAACGAAAAATTACAATGTTAGGTATGGCAACTAAGGTCGCACGTTTAACAGGACTAAAAACTGGTGGATATCTAAGCGATTACCTTACTCAACCGTTTGAAGATGAAGTAGTGATCTCTGGAGGTGGAATGGTAAATGGTGGATATGCTCGAGAGTTAATTGAACAAACTAAAGATGATCCTGAGACTGCCATAATTTTATGTGGGTATTTAGCAAAGAATACACTGGGATATAGGTTAAAACATGGATTAGAGCCTGATTATAAACAAAAAATAGTTTTTACTCGTTTTAGTGGACATTCTTCTAGTAAAACTCTAGTTGAATATCTTAACTCAGTTAAGGGGAAAAAAGTATTAGTACATGTAGGAGATCTGTCAAAAGATCCGATTACTTCAGAGAATATTAGAAATTCAGATATGATTTCAAAAACCGATTATTATTTCCCTTCATTAGGTTCATCTATTAATGTTTAGGATAATTCAGTAGTATTTGGGTTGGCGATGTTTTAGTGAGGATAACCCTGATCTTACTTCTTTTATCATCTTGAGATCTAATGTCACTGTTAGTACCTCCTCATTACCCGAACCTTCCATTAAAGGATTTCCTAAAGGATCATAAACCCCTGAGCGCCCAAAAAAACTCACATTAGGATCTTTACCTGCTCTATTAACTCCACAAACATATATCTGATTTTCCATGGCTCGTGCTCTAAGTAATGTAGTCCAAATCATAGATCTTGGGTTTGGGAATTCCGCAAGATAAATTAAAAAGTCAAGATTTCCCTCTACAGTCATACGACGACTAATTTCAGGGAAACGCAAATCAAAACATAATAATAGTCCCATACTTCCACAATTTAACTTAAAAGAAGGGACAAAGATATTTCCTGGAGTAAAAAGATTGGTTTCATCTAAAGGATAGAGCGGAAATAAATGAATCTTTCGGTATTTTCCTTTAAAGGATCCATTTTCATCAATAACAACCCCAGTATTATAATATTCTTCTTCGTGTTTTTCAATATAACTAGCTACAACAATTATAGAATTTTCTCTAGCGATTTTTTGAAGAAAATTAGTTGTATTACCTTCAGGTATATTTTCTGCAAGAGTATCGATATTTTTCAGATCATAGCCAGTAGAAAACAGTTCAGGATAACAAATGATATGGGGAATTGATGAATTTGCATTTGATATTGCCTTTTTCGCTAGTATTTCAGCTTTAGCTAAATTCTCATCTTTATTCCCAAAATTGATATCCATTTGAATAAGAGAAATATTAACTTGATCCATTCTAAATTTCTTACCCGTTTCTAGTATAACTAAGTTAAGTTTTCTGAAACCTGTTCTAAACGCCTTTTCGAGTATAGATAAACACAGTAGAATATTATGCCAGCTCCAATGGAAGACGCGAAGATTTCGATGAGGACATGTGGTAAATCGATATATACAAATTCAGCTTGGAATGCAAATAAAATGAAATCCCAAAAACCATGAATAGCAACAGCAAGAGTTAAGTTATAATTCGTGATTTTAAAGACAAAAGATAAAGAAAATCCAATTGCAAAAGCGCTGAAGAGAATAGCAGTCATATTTTCAAGACTCCCAGTAGGCCACCATAAGAAAAAGTGTAATAGACCAAATAAAAAGGCAGAAATAATTGCAGAAAACATAAAAGAGTATTTTGTTTCGAGGATTGTCTGTAAGTATCCTCTAAACAAGAGTTCCTCTCCTAGACCGATTGCTAATACTGCAACGAGGAGAGTTAACAATAAGGAGAAAATATCTACTAATACTAAAGGCTGTTCTTTCCAAGGTATAATCTCAAAGAATAACTCAATAATAACAGTAGGGATTAGCGCAAGAGTAGCAATAAGTAAACCGAGGGCGATCCATTCAAAACCAAAATTTTTATTCCATTTGAAACCGACATCATGTAATTTTTGTCTATCAAACTTTAAAAATACATATACCAAACCGATACCAACGACTCCATTCATTGCGCGAGTAACATTGACACGTAAAGTATCAGGAAATTTATTACCTGCATTAAACATACTTTCTAATAAGGGGACAATGAAAGATTGGAGACTAAAAATTAAAATTATGCAAGTTATGAAAAATAGAATGATTCGGATCCATAAGTTTTCGGTTGTATATTTCCTCAAAGTAACTGCCTCGGAATCTGTGTTATGTTTTCTTTCAAAATAATATGTAATAAATAGTGTTTTTATAAAAGTTTTTCAATTGAATTCGTTTTTATTATCCAATTACAATTTAGAGTGATAATCCTAGGTGTATTAATAAGAATATCGTGATCTTTAATAAAAATATGTTTTAAGAAGTCATTTCAATCCCCTTAATGGTAAGTTTTTAAAATTGAGTTGACTAAATATAATCAGTGTAGTCTTTATATTTTTCTGGTAAATGACTAACATCAGTCATAAAATCGAAATAAAAATAAAATCGCTTTAATGGATTGATAATTTCTCTTGGTATTTCCTCTTTTGCCCTTTATTGGATTAACTGTTGGCTCTTTAATTAAACAAATATTAGCTGACTATACAGCCAATATGGCAAAGAAAAAACTAGCTAAATCATTTCTCATTGAACGAATTGACAAAAAGCTAGAACATAAATACGGAAAGGAATTTTTAAAGAGCAAATTAGATGATAAGAAATTAGAGGAAGTACGAGAAGTAATTCATGAAGAACTTTCTGCATATTCATCCCAAAAAGATCTTGATCAGCTGATAGTCAATAGTGTACAAAAACTGAGCGATGAACACCAACAGATCTTAAATAAATTGGATAATGTTGAATCTCTTCTTGAGAAAATTTCAATACCGTTAGCATATACCCTTACTAAAGAAAGTGACCAAGAAATCCCCGAAGAATTATTAACTGGTCTACTTGAAGGCTCAATAAAAGGTCGTAGGTCGTCCGAAAAAGTTCTAGAAGAATTAGCACAGGAAAGCCATGTACCTAAGGATGTATATAGTACTTTAGAAGAATTTGACTTTATTAAACGTGTAAATGAGATTGGAGAAACAGAAATTTCTCTTTTAGTGAAAAAATTCATTAAGACTCCTGAAGAAATTAATAGTTTAAGTACATTAATGGAGATTTCATCTTTATTAACAGGGTCTAATGAAGAATTAGAAAATTTAGTTTCAGAAATTGTATTCAAAATGATATCTGAAGG
>JAUUVJ010000043.1 GCA_030589605.1 Candidatus Hodarchaeota archaeon
GCAAAGAGAATTGGATTTTCTGGGTTTTCAAAGAATTGTACAATCGAATCTTTTATTATATTTTCAAGATCCTTTGACCGTTTTGTTATTCGTCCGAAGCCTGGTAAATCTACTAAAGATACATTTTTGATTAATGGCACGGGTTGTATTCTCAGTGTTGTACCAGCTTGTTTTCCTACAGGCCTTTTCGTTCGAGCAAGATAGTTCACCAAAGATGTTTTTCCTGCGTTTGGACGACCTGAAATAGGAATTAGATAAGTTAAATTCATCATTACAACATGAGAAAGATCGTTAATAAAGTTCCGGAAATAACTGGAACACTGATGTTATCATTAACTAGATGACCAGTTAAGAGTTCTATCAAGGCTGCTATTAAAGAAACAAGGAAACAGCAAAATATAACATAAATTTGGTCAATATCTTCTGGTATTTTGAGAATCTCTAACCATGGTGTAACATTTTGATATTGATTGTTCGATATCAATAGGAAAGCTATTGTTCCGCTAAAAAAAGCAAAAAAAGTAAAGGCTATGAAACCTTCTATACTCCTATTGTCTAATTTTTCAATTTTATGTCCATATCGTGATCCTATAATATTAGCGAATCCATCACCAAAGGCCATGATTGAAAAAACGGTTCCCGCAATTCTTAAATCTACGAATATAACTAAAATCAACACCATTAAGACATATAGAAATGGACCATGTAATAATCCAGAGTCTTGATCTACTTTTCTTGAAGCCATAGCTTCAAATCCTCGAGTCCATACAAAAGGCCGAGCAATTACTAGTACAAAAAATAAAGCTGCAGATACAAATATTATTGCTAACCATCTAGGAAAAATAGCTAATAATAGTGCTAGAAATCCCATTGCAATATGAATCACTTTTCGTTTAGTTTCACGTTCCATCGCATTCATTCCAGCCTACTAGTTCTCCTATTTGTAAAAAAATCTGGAAAGAATAGTAAGAATGTTTCAATTTATTCAGAATCGGAGTTGAGTTCAGAATCTCTATTTTCTATTAATTCATCCAACCAATCACCAAAAACGTCAACTTGTTCTTCAATAGTTCGAATTGGTCTTGTTGCTTGAACCTTACATTTTCCACATCTAATTATCGCAGTTCTAATGTCTCTGTTTATCTCAATGTGAATTGCATTTGTTGCTCCACAAATTGGACAATCAAAAACTGTAGGAACCGTCGGAATTGGCTTAGTTCTGACTATTCTTTTTCGTTTGCGCCCCATTGAATAATTCTCCTATCGTTTCTTACCTCTAGAATGTTTTTGAATTTGTTTTATTCGTCTGTCCCGTTTAGACTCTTTATGTTTTGTATCTGGTTTTTCCTCTTGTATTATCTTAGAATCATCTGGTTTTTCTCCAGCTGGAGGTTTCTTCTTTTTTCTATCAATCTTGGGTTGTTCAATTTTAGCAAGTGAAACTTTTTTTCCAGAACCAATAAAGGAAAAACCACCTCCAATAAGTATTAATAATCCAGCAATACCAGTAATCGTTATTACTAATAATAAAACTTGATTCAAGCTTATGTTAGGAGGAAGTACATCAGGATTTATTTCAGCTAACCAGGTTATACAATTCAACCAAAAATTGGAATTATCTGCACTTTCATACCACGTAGTGCCCAATAAAGCATCACTTAAATCACTAAACATTATACTTGATCCAGACATCACTATTCTTGCCCCAACTGCCATTTCCCCTGTTGTACTAATTATTGGAACATCAGAGGGGTAATTATAGATTTCATTGGCAACAGTTATTACAATAGCATCAGATGGAGCAATAACAAGATTGACACGAGTATTTACTAGTGAAGACGTATATGTTACAAGAGAGGATACATTTTGATCAATAGAAAAGATTTCATGAGTTGAATTTCTTACATCTAGTTTTAGATATGTAGGAATACCCGCATTATCAAATTCATTTATGATTACACTTGGATTCCTAATATCACCAATATCTTCTATACGAGTCCAGAATTTATCAACTGTTTCAAGACGATAATCCAAGAGGAGCTCATTTAGGTAGTCTCCTCTTCCCATTAATGTATTATTTACTTCATTCAAGGGATTTGATAGAAGGAACATCGAATTTCCTTCTACTAGGAACTCTGCTACAAATGCCGTTTCAATTGCAGAAAAAGAACTCCCAGGATTAGTGCATATAAAAATATCAACACCTTGAAAGGTAGTGCTATTGAATTCGGCGGTATTATATATGATTTTGACTTCATTGTCTGTGAAATCATCTAATACAGAGAGAGCTTGACTATACAGAGAACGATTAAAAAATTGGTCATGAGCTTCATCAAAGAGTATAACAATTGGATCAGTAACAGGTGTACTGTCTGCTCCACAAGCGAAAATAGTATTAGTGCCAACTATCAGTAGTATAAATGAATAAATTATTATTCTTTTAGATTTTTGAGACAATGTACCTTCCTCAACTTTTCGCATACTTTCTTTGACTGAAACATTCCAGTTAAGGATTGAATTTTCAAAAAAGAGGAAAAAAATGAAAATCTTTTGTGTCTTTTCTTCTCTAACATCATTAGTAAGATACAATGACAACAACTAAAAACATCTACTAAATCATCTCTAGTTGATTTAAAAACGAAAACGACACTGAATCATATCAATTATATCGAAAATATCATTATTAAGACAAATGGAGTATGTATAATGGTCACCGCTCAGATGGTTCCTAGTGAATTACTAATAAAGGAGATTGTTGAAGAACTAAAGTCTAATGAAAAAGTATTCAATCCTCCAACATGGGCTAGTTATGTTAAACTAGGAGTAAATAAACAAAATGCGCCAGAACAAGGAAAAGATTGGTGGTACGTTCGAGTTGCCTCAATATTGAGAAAAATCTACCTACAGGGGCCTATAGGTGTGATTCATCTACGAAAAGCTTACGGTGGACGAAAAGATCGTGGAGCAAAACCTGAAAGGACCAAAAGTGGTTCAGGTGCAATAATCCGTCATGCGATTCATCAGCTCGAAAAAGCGGGGTACGTTACAGTGGTTTCAGGAGGCGGAAGAGTAGTGACTCCAGCAGGAAGAAGTTTCGTGGATAACCTTGCTTACAAAATAAAACAAGAGCTTCCTGAATTATCATTATATTAGATTTGCAAAGAAAATCAAAATATCAGTTAATATAGCATAATAATTACGAAAGTCTCGTATTAAGTCTTATAAACGATACACATAAATTTTTATTTTCAATTGTCTCAAACATTGGATGTTAATACTATTGAGAACTTACCCACTAAGATTTAATTAAAGATGTTAGTTAAATAAGTCTTAATAGGAAGAGGTTAATTACGATGGTGGATGAAGATCCAGAATTAGCTGAATTACGTAAAAAACGAATTACGCAAATGCAAAGTGATCAGGTAGCTCAAAAGCAACAAGAAGAACAATTACGACAAGTAGAAATGCAAAGACAAATGATATTGAAAACGATCTTATCTGATGAAGCAAGAGAACGTCTCGCCAGAATTAAACTTGCTAAACCTGATTATGCTACGACCCTTGAAACTCAATTAATTCAACTTGCTCAAACTAGAAGGATTTCTGGTAAAATAACTGATGATCAATTGAAACAACTATTAAAACAATTAACAGAATCTAAACGCGAAAGTAAAATTACATTTAAACGACGATAAATCATTGGTGATATTCATGACAACTGTGGTTCAATTTTCATGGACACGATTAGAAGGACTGGGGTTAATTCTAAGTGCTCTTGGATGGGGACTCTTAGCTCAATTACCTGGACTATTTTGGGCTTTAACTCTACTTTATGTTGACTTCGACAAATATCTGATAGCAATTATTGGAACTACTGCAGGAATAAGTATTATCCTAACAGCTTTCTCCTGTTCACTTGTAGAAGATTGGAATAAATCTATAACGCCTGATTTCAAGAAAGTTATCTCTGCATCATTGTTTTACGCATTTCTATTTTTAATAGGGTTTTTTATGTTTTTTTTCTTTGAACCCATTTTTCCATCCGATTTCAGCAACCTTGAATCAGCTCAACGTTACTTTTCAGCAACTGCAGTTGGACTTGTACTAGTAGTAACAGCTACTGTTCTAATCTATAAAGCAAGAAGCTATTTCCAGTAAGAAAAATCCTTTTCATTGATAGTTCGTTATCTATATCTATGAAGGGTAGCTTTTTCAAACTTTTTTTTTCTTGATTAGATTAGGTATTTAGTATGCCAAAGATTAGTGAAGAGATACAAATAAACTCCAGTTTATGTAAAACAATTTACCAATATCCTGAATTAGGGTCAACTAATAATTTGGCTAGAGAGTTTATAGAAAAAGATAAAAAGATGGGGTTTTCAATTGTAGCGAAAACCCAAACTGCAGGTCAAGGTTCTGGTGGTAGATTCTGGGAATCACCTTTTGGAGGATTATGGAGCTCTCTAGCTGTTCAACCTCAAATTAATTTGCATCAATTGGGAATTGTACCCATTTTAACTTCTATTGGAATTGCTAAAGCTTTAGAAACATTCAATATACCGATCATGTTAAAATGGCCTAATGATTTGCTATTTCAAAACAATCGGAAGAAAATTGGGGGAATATTAGTTGAGGGAAAAGTGACTCAATTCACTTTACACTACTTGATAATAGGTTTTGGCATAAATGTGAATAATAAAAGAGACCAATTTCCAGCTGTACTTCGAAAAAAGGTCACATCAACTCTTATTGAAACTGATACGAAACTAGATTTAATTGACTTACTTAAAAGCATTATAAATCAAATAGAAAAACAATTTGAGATTTTAAAATCAAAAGGGGTTATAACAATAATTGAGGAATGGAAACAGCACCCTAATATTCTTGGAATGGACGTTATAATCACGAATAAAGACGAAAAAGTTCGAGGAAAAGTTATAGATATATCTCGTTTTGGTCAACTGATTCTGAATACCCAAAACAACGAAGAAATGACATTCTCTACAGGTACAGTCACCCTCCTAGACAATGATGATTGAAGGTTATTTAATGATTACTTACAATGTGATGACAGGCCAGAACACAGTATTGAGAGGTTTAGTTGCAGAAGAATTTGTTCGTTATACTTTAACTCAACGTATGCCAATTATTATTCTTAGACCAAGATTTATATTAGAAAAATTAGCATCTTTCTCGATTAAAGGAAAGAAAATAGACTTTCTTCGTAAATATCAACAAACAATGGATTTTTTTGGAATAGGACCAATCATTCGTGAAGATAAATTACAATTTAGCATTGAACAAATAATTTACAACTTTTTCGTCAATAAGGGAAACCTAGACCAATATTTATCAGGAGTACAACAAGTACAGATACTTAAGGGATTCATTATCGAAGTAAAATCCCGTACTACAGCTAATCCACGAGATTTTTTTGAATTTTCATTTTCTCCAAATCAAGAAATAATGTTAACCCAATTAAATGACAATTTTGATGCAATTTTATGTGGTGTTACATTTACAGAGAATTGGAACCTATCCGTGGTCTTCTGTGACCGAAATCAGAAAATTCTTCCATCTGAGTACTTTTCTATAGATCTATGAATACAGGTCTGGAGTTGGTCACAACTTCAGGTCCTTTTGATGTTATTATCACATCATTTTCGAGACGGAAACCACCTACATCTTTTTCATATATTCCAGGTTCAATCGTAATAACCATCCCTTCTTCTATTGGAGTTTCGACCCAAGTTTTCAGTTGGGTTTCATGGGTTGGTTTTTGTCGTATTCCAGGAGAATCATGAACAGTAAGGCCTATTCCATGTCCTAATCCATGAGGCATTGAAAAACCAGCTGATTCAATAATCCCAAATGCGACATCCGCCACTTCATGTAAAAACTGAGCAGTCTTGAGTTTTTCGATTGCTTCATCATGAGCTTGCTTTACTGTCTCAACAATAGTTTCCATCTTTTTATTCATCTTCCCCATTACAAATGGTACCGTAACATCAGATGTTAGACCAGCTCCATTTACTCCGAAATCTATTAACGCTAGTCCATTACGATAAAAAGATAATTCAGGATCAGCACGCGGATATTGGTGGATTTGCCACGATCTCTTGCTGCTAGCAACAAGTGTTTCAAATCCAACTCCCATTGCACCCAACTGTCTCATTCTACCCTCGACAAACACTGCTAAATCCATTTCTGTACTAATTTTTGTTGTTGATGTGAGGACTTCTTCCATTTCATTAACAACTTTGTTACTGATTTCTATAGATTTTTTCAATAATGATAACTCATATGAAGATTTGGTTTCACGAAGCTTTTCAAGCAATGAATCAATCTTTTTTGGACTCCACATTATTTCAACGTTTGGTGTTACATCTTTAATTGTCTGAATATTCGAATATGGGATTGATTGTGTCACACCAATTTTATCTTCTGATTTTACAACTTTTTTAAATGTTTCTACTGACGCAGAAATTAATCCCTCAAAATCTGCCATGTTCACAATCTGATCCACTTCTGAATATTTCTGTGCAAGCTGATAATCCCATGGTATTAATGTTGTTTCTCGATTTTGGACATCTATGATTAATGTTGCATCCTCAGGATGTCCACTCAAGTATTGTAAATTTACATTTCTGTGAGCTTCTGTATCAGTTATATAGAGAATATTTAGATCAAGCTTCTTTAGTTCATCATATAGAAATTCCATTTTCTCCTTTGTTACAAAACGAGGCATTGATGTTTCACCAATAAAATTAATTTTTCGTCTCTTTTTAAATTTGGTATCATTACTTCACTAGATTAAGCATTAAAATGTTTTTGAAAGCTTAGATAAAGACTCTATTATTAAATCACTAATCTTTTGAGAAGTCTCTCCTGCTTTTTAATTCTAAATAATTGGTTTGCTTTTGTAGCTATTCCTTTCATTGAAAATCAAAATCAATCAATATTAATTTTATGCCATTTTTTATCCATCTTTGGACGAGAACTTCTTGGAACATCTTTTGAACGACTAGTTGGAGGTTGAGTAAACTGTTTTCCGATATTTTTAGCTGTCATTTTCGAAATCTTTGAATTTATCAGCTGTAATTCGGTTGTATTTGGCCGAAATTTCTTCAAAATCTTTTGAAATTCTAAAAGAATCATATTTACTTTGTCTTTATCAACTGACATTACACGACCCAGCATTTTAATAGATTTAATTGATGTTGATAAAGCTGACTCTTTTATTCTCTTTAATCGTAAAAAAGGAAAAGCATGTCTAATACATCAATTTATGTATTAGTAGTACTTTAACTGTTCTTGTGAAGGATTTCCTTGTGAATTTATAATGATTTTTTTACATCTATGTTTCCTTAATTGGTTTCTTGATCATTATTCTTGAGATATTTCAAAAGAAAACATAATTTCTACTTCAAGTTTAAAGATAGAAGTGCTAATATCTTAAATATAAAATCATGCTATTGACGATATAATCAACTATATCAGTTGATTCTAACATCAATCAATAAATAAAGCGTCGTTAATAAATGATATTACAAACTTTTTAATTTAATGCTTATGGAGCAGAATTCAATGCCGAAATTCACAGTAGAAGAAGCACAAAAATTACTCTATGATCGAGATCATGTTCGCAACTTAGGCGTGATTGCTCATATAGATCATGGCAAATCTACACTAACTGATTCTCTTCTTGCAGCGTGTGGTTTGTTAGCTGAGAAAGTTGCTGGTGAGGCCAGAGCTACAGATACCCGAGACGATGAACAAGAACGGGGAATTACTATTAAAACAACTGGTATCTCTTTGGTTCATGAATATAAAGAGACAACCTATTTAGTTAATTTGCAAGATACACCAGGCCACGTTGATTTTTCTGGTGAGGTTACTTCTGCATTAAGGGTGGTCGATGGTGCCTTAATTGTTGTTGACGCCGTTGAAGGTGTAATGGTTCAAACAGAAGTTGTTACCCAACAAGCGTTAGCTGAACGTGTCCGTCCTGTCTTAATAATCAATAAAGTTGATCGCTTAATAACAGAAATGCGAATGGCCCCTGATAATGCTTACGAACAGTTCAAAAAGATAATTAAAGATTTCAACACACTTATTGAAACTTATGCACCCCCAGAATATAAGAAAATTTGGCGAGTTGACCCTCGTCAAGGAACTGTCGCATTTGGGTCAGCCATTCATCGATTTGGTTTGACAATTCCAGCTCTTGCAGAAATTTGGCATGAAAAAACTGGAAAACCTATTGATGATCTTATTAAGAGTCTCTGGAGGAAAGAGAATTTTGTTGCTGGAGTTCTTAAACCTGCTTATGAAATTTATCAAAAAGCAGAGGAAAATGATATTGAATCACTCAAAAAAGTTGGCAATCAGCTTGGATTACATATTGATGAACATGTCTGGTTAGAACCCCCAAAAAGAATCGCTAAAGCTCTCTTAGAGCAATGGCTTCCAGTAGAAAAAGCTGTTTTAGATATGGTTGTTCAATTTTGCCCTTCACCAATTGAGGCTCAAAAGTACAGGTTTAAAAGCTTTTGGGAAGGAGATTTTGAAACACCTGAAGGTAAAGGATTATTATCATGCAATGCTGATGGTCCAGTAATGATAACTATCTCTAAAATGATACCAGGGAGAGCTAAACGGATTATTGCTATGGGAAGAATCTTTTCTGGAACTGTCAAAGCAGGTCAAAAAATCACTGCTCTTCTTCCAGGTTATAAACCTGGAAGTAAAGAACGAACATTCACAACTAACATCCAACAAGTATCAATGCTTATGGGAGCTAAACCTGAAAAAGTTGACTCTATTCCTGCAGGAAATGTCGTAGCCTTGCAAGGGCTTCGTGGAGCTACAGCAAGTAGCACAATAACGAGTTTAGATACAACAATGCCTTTTAGTGCATTATCTTATGCGGTTGAACCAGTTGTCACGATTGCTATCGAAGCCAAATCCCCCAGTGAATTACCCAAACTAGCAGAAGGACTTCAGCTAATGGAGTTAGTAGATCCATCTCTTTTAACAAAAGTAAACGAAGAAACTGGAGAATTTCTTCTCTCAGGCACAGGTGAATTACACTTAGAAATTGCTGTTAAAGATCTACAAGATTTACAAAAGATCCAAGTAACCCAAAGTGAACCGATTGTTGTTTTTCGTGAATCTGTTAAAACTGAATCATATACTACAGCCTTAGCAAAATCACCGAATAAACACAATCGTTTATGGGTTCGTGCAGCTCCACTGGAACCAGATGTAATAAAATTGATAGAAAAACGTCGAATTGGACAATATACAGATCGTAAAGAAATGGGTCAAATCTTGAGAGATGAAGCAGGATGGGACGTTAAAATTGGACGGAAAGTATGGGGAATGGGACCAGCAGAAACTGATCCTAACTTTTACATCGACGCGACAAAAGGAGTACAATATTTACGAGAAGTTAAAGATTATATTATCCAAGGATTTAGATGGGCTGGAAAAGAAGGACCTCTTTGTGGTGAACCGTTTTTCGGTATCAAATTTCTGCTAGAAGATGTAAAACTTCACGAGGATCCTGTCCATCGAGGTGCAGGACAAACAATGCCAGTCTCACGAAGAGCTTGTTTTGGTGCTGTGTTATTGGCTGAACCAATGTTGATGGAACCTATCTATAAGGTACAAGTTCAAGTTCCTGAGCAATATCTTGGTAATGTATACAAAGTATTGACAAAACGTCGAGGAAAGGTTATTGACACCCAGAAACGGGAAGGTACACCATTAAATGTCATTACCGCCGAAGTTCCTGTAACAGAATCATTTGGAATAACAACAGATTTAAGATCAGAGACTTCAGGCTTTGCATTTAGTCAAATGGTATTTTCCCGCTGGGAAAAAGTTCCTGGGAATCCAATGAAAACTGAAGAAGAAGGTGGTGGACTTGCAAGGAAATTTGTATTAGCCACTAGAAAACGAAAGGGATTCCACAACCCACTACCCCCAAAAGCTGAAGACTACTATGATAAACTGTAAAACAAATTATTGAGGATAATAAAGAGAATAAATCCTCAATTCAATTTCTTTTTTCAATAAGAATAAGAAGTAGAAAGCGGATCCGGAGGGATTTGAACCCACGACATTCTGCTCCGAAGGCAGACGCTCTATCCATGCTGAGCCACGGATCCAAGACATATCTATAGCTGTTTTTTACTACGTTTTAGCCCGATATTAAAGCCCGATATTAAAGTTAAAGAAATAACCTTTATATATATATAGTTGTAAGTTGTAGATAATGTTCAAGGGATTTCAGTGGAATTATTATAACCTGGATATCCAAACATCTCTAAATTAATTTCATCATTGATTATCAACTTTTCGATAATAGGCTCGCACTGACTACTTTTAGGGCATGCTTATCTCGATTAATGTATCACTAAAAAGATAAATTTAGATTCCCATTAGTAAAAGAAAGATGACATTATTAACGTTTCTTTCTATCGTTTTGAGAGCGAATTTTGACATGATGTCGATGTATTGCACAGGAAACACAATAGTACCTGACATAAGGCATACGAGCAATGTGAGTTCCTTGTTGTCTTAATTCTTTACCAATAGCGTAATCAACAAGCGTTTTATAACTAGTTTTTCGTTTTGCTTTATCTCTTGGGACTAATCTCCCACATGAAGAACACTGAACTTTTCCTAGGCTTCCTTTTCCACCTTTAGATCTACCACCGGATTTTCTTTTCTTTCCCAAAAAATTCACCTTTAATTATATAAAATATTATCTTTACTTTTTTGATTCGACATTTAACGCCTAATTTCAGGCATTCAGCCTTAGTTTTTATGTTTCCCGTTTAAATCTCTGGTATCTCTGTTGACTTCTTAGTTATAAAAATCGCTAAATTCTCTATATTTAACCGAAGGGACTTTGTTTGATGAAAATAGGGAGCTATTTGTTGAAAATTCTGTTCTAGATATTTAAAAGCACTGTCTCTAGCTTGTTCGACTCCTAATCGGTATTCATCTGAATAACGTTTTGTATTTGTTAAGAGTTCAAATACTTGATCAATGAATACAGGTTTTTCATCTTTTCCTATCATTTCCTGGTAAATTAATCCATATAGACGTTCTTGATTTTCTGTTTGCATACTATTTATGAAAAAACCAGGTAAAGGTAAAACTAAGAATAATAGAATTGAAGTAAATGCTCCAAATTGTTCTTCGAACTGAAGTAGGTTTGTATTTGGAACTAAAAGGGCTCCGAGAACCACATTTACTATTGCTATAAATGAACCTTGAACATTTCCTTTTCCGACAAAAAAAAGCTTTCCTGCTAATTGATGGAGTGGATCTATATTCGAAAACCGTAAACCTTGGTAACATAAAGCACCATAGAGAAGTAGAGTCCAAGGAAAAATAGCTATTAAAAAGAATAACCCCTCTACTGAAAGAGCTATTCCAATAAAGACTAAATCTATGAAAAAAAGTAATAGAAAAAAAGAAACCAACTAGAATATTTCCTTTATTATTATATAATAAGTTTAGCTCAATAGATCTTTAAGCTCGGAAACAAGACTAGAAATGTCTTTTTCTTCTTCCTTGAAGATTTCAGGGATCTTATGACTGTAGCGGCGTAGGACTCTAATTGCTAATCCGAGGGAATGGGCTTCATTAGATGCACCTATTAATATAAAATCTTCTGCTGAGCTTAAAACAGTATACCCTTTTTCACCACGTACTAATACTTCCCAGAGCTGCCCATGATCCATACGATCTACTACCATCCCACCTGTAGAAAGAACCGCTGCAGATAAAGCAGAGAATAAATCAGGGTCAGCATCCTTTTCTGAGAAAAACGCAACACTCATTCCTGTTCGAGTAACCAGTGCTAGCGCCTCAAGATCTGCATACCGGACAATTTCTTGTAATAACTTAATTAATTTCTTCTTTTGTTCAACTGTAAGAGCGAAAGCCATTATTTCACCTTCAAAGAAGCCTTCTCATTAGAATACAATAATAAACAATCATTATACCAATAATGGAATGATTATCAATTATGAAAACTAACATTTATTCTTATTATTAATGTTTTCAAATTCTCTTTTTGAATTTGTGTATTCAAATTTTGATGAAATTTTCTTTATGTTTCTGTATATTACACTGTATTGAAATAGTTTATTGGGATGTCTGAAAACGATATCAAATCTAAAACTTTGGGTTGAACTTATTGAAAAAGTCAATAATTCCGATAATCTTAGGTCAAATAGTTCTGGACACCATTATAAAAACCAATACCGAAGATCAAAGAATAAAAAGCTATGAAATCAAGAATAATGACACAACTGTTGGAGGCCCCCCATTCTTTTCAGGCGTTGTTGGTTTTTTTCTATCCCAACTGTTTTCTTGGATGGAACTTCCATTGATTTACGCTTATACTTCCTCAAAGGCAAATTCGTTTTTAGAGGAAAATTCAATTGTGGGATCGTTAACAAATAACCTCAAAATGCGGTCTACCTGTCCCCATTTTCAGCTAATTTACAATCCTAATGAAAAAGAGAGAACCTTGTTTTTAGAAAACCCTCCGTTGAAATTTGATCCTAATGATTTCGATTGGAAATCTGACAGCTTTCCAGTAGCAATAGTAGGATCAGTTTTTCATGAATTTAATGACTACAATATATTTTCTTTTCTGCGGAAAAACTCTTCATATATAGCATTTGATCCCCAAGGCTGTTTTCGTCAGCTATCACAAGGAGGGAAAATAAAATTAGGTGAATGGATGGATTCTAAAATCCTAGAACTAATTGATTGTTTGAAACTTTCAGAAATCGAAGCTAGATACCTAAATTTAGGGAATAATAATAATACGATCATAAATAACCTTCTAGATACTTCTATCTCAACCGTACTTCTCACTCAAGGTGAAAAAGGAGCAATTCTTGGTGTTTCAGATAGCGAAAAAATGAAAAAAACTATGTATAATATTCCGGGATACACCAGTAATGTTGTAGACGAAACTGGAGCAGGTGATGTATTTCTTTTTTCTTTTGCAACCCATTTTTGTGCTCATAGCAATGTATTAGATGCAGTGGCGTTTTCAACGAGCATTGCGTCTTTGTTGATAGAACAAAATAGGTTTTCATGGCATTTTACTGAAAAGATGATCAAAGATAGACAACAAATAATCAGGTCACAAATTAAACAAATACACACATAATTTAGGTATATTTCCTATCCTAAATTCTTGGGATCAAAATTCGTTGTTTAAGTTTTGAGATAAGAATACAGATTATTGTATTTTCGATAATGTTATCGGTCTAATGCCAGATTTCCCATACTCAATTGGAAACGCTCTAGAATCGACTCCAGGTAATTTTTTAATTCCTAACACCCTTTCATAAAGCCTAGTTTCTGTATTTAGTGTCATGGCGAAATCTAATACAACATCACAATAATGAGAAAATAAGTTCTCAATTTCTATTCCATGAACTCCTTTTATCATTGTTAGAAAATGCCAACCCCCCGTTCCTTTAATTTCTGCTGAATATTCATTTATAAATCGTAAGACAGATTTTGTACTAGATTGAATGAGCATAAATGTTAAAGTGTTTACACAGGTATCAAAAGTTGAAATAGATGGATCATCTCTGTATTCTGCTATTTCCCGGAATAATTCATGTGAAACAACATTCACAGCATCTGAGTCCCATTTCAACATTTTTGACTGTCTTTGTTTTGCTGTTGGACTTAAATCGTTGAATTGCCATTTTAAATCTTTCAGATCCCATCCAAATCTAATAAAATCTTTTTTAATTTCACTTTCAGGTTTATCTAGACTAGTATATATTGCAGGGATTCCTTTTTTTGCTCTCCTTACTAATAATTGGTGCATAAATGTGATGAAACCCGATCCTGGATCTCCAATGATTAAAATAAGCGCATCAGATGGAAATCCAACAACCAATTCGTCAATTTGTGGTAGCCCCGTTGGAATTAACTCATCTAATGCCCTTCTACTCATCCTGAAACATCCTTGTAGATTTTTTTGTTTAATAATAACAATCTTTACAAAAGAATGACTATCTAAAAAAGATTTCATTTCAATATAACTCCATCCTCAGTGGAATCTTTTGTATTTTGGCCCGTTTTTTTAAATGAACCAGTTTAACACAGGAATTCTAGTTGGAATCAATTCACCAAATGTCTTTTTACTCATCCTGAAGACCCTCTTTCTTTCTATTAATTGTTTTTTTTCTCAATTAATAATTTATGGAGTATTTTTCTGGAGGAATTTTCGAGCTGATTACTAAAAAAAAACCTAATCTAA
>JAUUVJ010000071.1 GCA_030589605.1 Candidatus Hodarchaeota archaeon
AAAACCTTTTGGTGCTTTATTGTAAGTCATACTTGCTATTATAGGTTTTTTTGATTCATTTTTCACTGCTGTTATTGCAGCTTTCATTTCTTTCAAATCAGAAAAAGTTTCGAGATGATAAGCGTCAATGTATTTTTCTAATGCTTTTGCTTGGACTTGAAAACCGTACTGCAAATCATCTAAGGAAGCTTTTCCTACAGGTGGAAGGAATTCGCCACTTGGACCAATATCTCCAATCATACATGCATTTTCAGGACAGACACTCTTAAGGATCTTTGCGGAAGTCTCATTAATTTCCTCAATGTTTTCGACCCCATGTTTCTTAAGTGCTACTGCATTTGCTTGGAACGTTGCAGTTTGAACAAGATCACTTCCCGCAAGATAATACTGTTCAAAGACTTCTTTGATTATTTCAGGTTTTTCAAGATTCCACACATCAGGAAGAGTGCCTTGTTTCAAACCCCTTCGCATAAGTTCTGTTCCTAAAGATCCATCAAATAATAATACTTTTTTTTCTTCTAAGAGGGAAAGAAACTCCATAATGAATCAAATCCGCATTCATTCATTCATGCAATATTAAGTAGTTTTTTAGCTAATGCTACAGCAGCAACTGCATTTTCAGCATAACCATCTGCTCCACACTCTTTAACCCAGTTTTCGGTCACAGGTGCTCCACCAAGCATAACTTTGTATTTTTCTCTCAGTCCCTTCTCACTAAGCAGTTCAACTACTTTTTTCTGACCTATCATCGTTGTTGTTAATAATGCAGATAATCCAATTACATCAGCGTTATTCTCTTCAGCAGTTTCAACAATGGTCTCAATTTTAGCATCTACGCCTAGATCGATAACAGTAAACCCGTTTGCTCTCAACATTGTTGCCACAATTGTTTTTCCGATACTGTGAATATCTCCTTCGATTGTACAAATGACTACTGTTCCTTTTGATTTAGGTTTATCTGCATTCTCCCCTAGATGTGGAGTAATAATCTTTACAGCTTCTTCCATAACCTGTGCACCTCTCATCAATTCAGGTAGGAAGAATTCACCCTGATCCCATAAATCACCAACACGTTTTATTCCCTCACCAAATCCTTTTTCTATTACATCAAGTAAGGATAACTGTTTTTCATCAATTGCCTTTTGAGCTAATTGTTTTGCTTTCTCCAGATCTAGATCCACAACACTTTGAGCCATTTCTTCATAAATTTTCATTATTATCACCAATTCGAATAAGAGGATATTGCGTTTGAGCTTACAACTTACTAATCGATAATTCTTTGCTTAATTAACGTATGATATTAATTAATTTTAGAAAAATAATTTTCTGCATGATTTTTTTAATATTATACCAGATGAAATTTATTTATTATTGCTAATATAAGAATATTGAGGATTAGAAAATTGTATGATATCAATACCAGAGCAGGTTAAAAACTTGTAATCTAGATCCAATTCAAGTATTTTTTTTCCTTCTCCATTCTAGCAGAACTATTGTCGGTATAATAACTGACAGAATGGCTAGACCATAGAATCAATGATGAAGGATTACAATAAAAGGATCAGGCTGTGGAGGAGGGTACATTTCTCGTCCAATTATAAGAATAATCTAAATTTTTCTTAATATACCAAGAAAAAGCAATAGTAGAAGCAAAATAATGAAAATAAATGTATATACACTAAAAAGTAAAAATTTAATTAGGAAATTCGATTTATTAGTCCATCAAATTCTTTATCAAAGCTCAAAATGTCATTACACTCAAGATATTCAGCAACAGCCAATAAAGAACAGTCAGTAAAACTTAATCCTTTACTAATGAGCTTTTGATACTTATCCCATGTCTTCTTAATAAGATCAAATGACATTGGGAGGAATTTCCCTAATTTTTCAGTAATTATAACTTCACCTGCTTGTAATGCGACATCAGCTTTTTTATATCTAGCAAATAATAATGTCACTGTCTCATCTAGAATATAATCTGTTAGAATTCCAGTTCCATATATTCCTTGTCGAAGATTGTTTAGAAGTACCAGAGATCGTGAATGATGATCGTCCCTACTGTTATAAAAAGCAGCAATAACCCCTGTATCGACTAGAATCAAGTTACTCACCATAGAGTTCCGTATCGATTGTAGATTCCTTAGTTATTTTTCCAAAGTCAGTAATAGATGCCTTCATTTTCTCCCATTCAGAATCGGTTAAAGGTTTCCAATCAAAAATAAAATCTTTAAAGAAATTATCCTCATTTCTTATAACAAACTTGACAATACGGACTAATAACTCTTGTTGGGTAATTTTTTCTCCTGTTTTCATAGTGACTTTAGCCTGAAGCTTATCGATCTCTTTTTTAAACTCAGGATCAATTTTAACAGTTGTTTGCATAATTTATCACAATGAGTATACTAATATAATGAGTATAAAACTATTTTGAACAGGAACGCTTTTTTTAAAAGATCTATTAGGCTTGACTGCTTCTTTAATTTGATCAGTTGTTAAATTACGTGATCTCATTCGTTCAAGAGCATTGTTTGAAAATTGAATTCTCATTTTAAGATGAGGCTCATCTTCAGGAATTAGTGTTTGATAAATGTTTGGAATATAAGTTAGTTATTTGCTAATTTCACATTTATTTGTGAACAACTAAAACTATTCCTAAATCAAAGTTTTTTAGGAACACTTATCGTGGATATATGATTAAACATTGATCGACATTTTGATATTCGAATATACGACTCGGTCCAAAAGAAGATTTATTTATTCTAGCTGAAAAGAGAAATTTCCTACCTGAATATTAGAATTCATACCGAGAGACGATAATATAATGAAGAAAATCTTTTCAGAACTTGCGTTTGACGATCCGATGGATCTTGTCTTTGGAACAGCAAAAACTCCAATGGAATATGGTTTTGATCTCGCAGTTGGAAATGGGAAGGTGATTCCTGAGATAAAATTCTTTCCGAAACCGAACCAACTTAAATCGCGAGAAACCACCGTAAATACCTATAAAGAAATCACAACAGGCATTTTAAAACGAGCAGTCTTTTTAGGTATTGAAGATGTACAACTTGAATTAGAACTACCCTCCCAATTAACAAAAGATGTAAAATTAGGAGGAGAAGTCATCCATGTTCAAAAAGAAATCCTAGAAAAGTTTAAAAATGAGTTTGGAATCAATTCTGCGTTACGGGGAACTGTAGCTGATATTAGAAATGAATCGAAAGAAGGCCTCCGAGGGGATTCTTTAGATGTGATAATAGAATCATTTGAAGAACTTATAGAAAACGATGTAGATGCTGTTTGCATCGAATCTTTTGGGGGAAAAGAGGTTATCGTAGAGGCGCTAACTCACGGAGACATTTCTGGGGTCATATTTGCCACAGGAATCCTCGCAAGTAGAGATGTTTCTTATCTCTGGGAAAAAATAGTGGATACAGTAAAAAATAGGGCGATTCCCACTGGAGATACTGCTTGTGCGCATGCCAATAGTGCAATGGTTTTGGCTGGTGGATTTACATCAAAAATGATTTCGCATGTATTTGCTGCTGTTGTAAGAGCTGTCTCTGCGGTTAGAACTTTAGCATCTTATGAAGCTGGAGGAATTGGACCAGGAAAAGATTGTGCTTATGAAAATACCATTCTTAAAGCGATCACTGGATATCCTATGTCACTAGAAGGCAAATCCTCTGCTTGTGCACATGCTAGTTTAATTGGAAATATCCCAATGTCGGTAGCTGATTTATGGTCAAACGAATCGATTGAATACACTAAGCTCTACGGAGGAATGGGGCCAGAAGTGTCATTAGAAATGCTGTACTATGACACAAGCTTACTAAACACCAGTATTCAAGAAAAAAAAGAATTTTTGCTTCAAGATCTAATAATTAAGAGCAATGCACTAAAAGATCCCCAAGCCTTGATTCTGACACCTGAAAATTCGATTCGGATTGCTAAGGCAATCATAGAGAAATCAACTTATTATGAACGATCATTGAATGCTGCGCTTGAGGCTGTAAAAATAATTGATGAGAATCAAGACAACCTCGCGTTACCACAGATCGAGATCCGATATATTAAACGGATCAGGACAGATTTGGAAAATTTACCAGATGAGGAAAGTGTGTTTATTGATACTCTTGTAAGAAAATATACACAAATGAGTAAAGATTTCCTTCCCCGAAATTACGAAATATAAAATTTTTTAGTTCGTAAACATCGCCAAACATATCAGTACTTCGTAACTTCAATTTTTTATCATATCTGACAAAATAGGAGGGGAAACCTTTAAAAGTGGAATCCAGCAAGGAATAACTCAAATGACCAAACTCAAGTTACCTCGCTTTCCGCCACGAAAAGCTAGAAATACTCCGACTCTTATAAAGTTTGTGGTAAACTGGTTAGACAAATTTCAAGTTTTATCTCTCCCCATCCCAACCAACTCACCATTCACCTTGAAAACACGACTGAAGTTACTTTTATTATCCGCTATTGACCGAACCTCAATTTCTCGGAAAGCCCGCGATCTACGAGAGCAACAGCTCGACATTCCTTCGGGTGAAGCTACCTTAGCCTGGTTAAAAACAGATTCTGTCGAACAGATTACTGTCTCGCAACAATTTGGCTTCCAACATTTCCTAGAAAGTCTTCCTGAGAACTTTCAACGCGCTAGGAAACAAGGGATGTTGTTAGCGATCGATTTCCATACTGATCCTAACTACGCGAAGAGGTTATCTCCTTATATCTGTAAAGGAAAGCGGAAAGCTAGTACCAATCAGTTTTATCAATATCTTACAGTCATTTGGCTCAATGCGCCCGAACCGATCACCCTAGGAGTCCAACTAGTCCCTACAGACCATTCAAATTTCGAGCAAGTACGGAGCCTTCTGCTACCTCTAATCATTAGAGAACGAATTCTTGGAGTGTTGGCGGATGGAGGATTCTACAGTTTTAAATTAATTAATTGGTTTAGCCAGAAACAGATTTTCTTCATTATTAGAGGACGTGTCAACAGTGGTGTCAAGAAACTGATAAAGAGATACCAAGAGGAGTTATCTCAGAAAGGTGATTGTGTAGTTATCGACTATGGAATCAACAAGAGTCACACCAGAAAGCGAATCCCTACTAAGCTTGTTCTCCATCAAGAAAATGATCGTGTTGTTGCGTTAGTAGTTCCCCCCACCTGTAAGCTCTCGGGGAAAGCGTTATCTCAACTCTATCGAAAACGGTTCACGATCGAGACATATTACAGGCAAATACACCGATTCCAGATCTTTAGTTGTTCTCAACACCCAGCCGTGCGATTCTGCATCGTTCTCCTTGCAATCTGGTTATGTAACTTCTGGGCCTATTTTAAATCGCCTCTTATCAGTTTAAAAGCAAACAGTCGGCGATATCGAGCCGATTTTATTTATACAGCAAACGATTTTTGCGAATTTGTGCGGACTTCGTGGGAACGGGCGATTTTTTCAGGACTAGAGGTGTTTACGAGGAGGTGATACGAAGTACTGATATCTTTTACGACGTATCGCTATTGAAAAATAGATTACTTAAATTAAGAAAATCCTTCAATTTATTTGAATTTGTACTTTCCTGTTCATTATAACGTAGATTCAAGTTTTTAATCGCTTGGATTCTTTTTATACGGATTCCTTTTATTCTATTCCTATACTTCTCACTTTAGAACTTGGAAGAAAACAGATTGTAAGCACTATGAGAAAATTTGGATTTAAAAAACAATATAAATGCTACTATTGAAAGAATACTAGCTTTGTTATTGCTTATTAATAATTTAAAAAATTAATTTTAGAAAAGCTAAATCCTTGTTTGACGAGAATCAAGTTCATTTTTCATCGATATTGATTTTTTTCCTTCCTTTTTTGAAACGTTCAACAAACAATGCTATAAAGCCTCCTGCACTTAATATTGAACCAAACAAGCCTAAAAGAATGATTGGATTGGAAACTAGGAGGCCACCTTCTGAGAATAAATTGAATGGTTTACTTTCTTCTTCTAAAAGATACGGTAACGATAGCTAACCCTAAAACAGCAAAAAATATTTCCAATGGATCAAGTGATGGACCACAACCCGCACAACCTTCTACGGTGTACATTGTTCTTGGATCGTGTGGGTTCATTCCAAAGATTGGGTTGTAGTGGTTAATACCCATCTCTTGATAGCCCCATTCGTAGGAATACAAAAGCTGGCAAGCAGCTGAAGAGTTGACGTTTTGAGCGTCGGCTTGGATACCCATCTGAGAGTCAAGTACATCATAAGTACCTGCAATGATACCAGTAACTGCAGTTGTGCCTGATTTGACGACGTTAAAAGTAGCATTGGTTACATGTCCAGCAGTCGTAGCATTAGGAAGCCAGTTACCACCGCCTACTGCAAAAGGATTATGACCCATTTTAGCATCATTATAATAGGGGTTGGTCCATAGCTCAACAACGTTAGGTACAGTGTATTTACCTAAAAGGTATTGTCCGCTAGCAGCAATAGGAATAGCGCCTGTATTGGTACCATGAATCGTCCAGTTGACAAAAGGAATAGCGCTCATTTGGTGTTCTGGTAAGATATCTACATCAAAGAGGACGGTTTCTACATATGCATAAACTTCAGGTAAGGTGAAGATCACTTGATAGTCATTTGCACCTTTCTTTACACAAGTATATTCACCAGTAACAGGATCAGTAGCATTTCCTAAAATGTTATACAAGGTACCTCTACAAGGGGCAGCTAAGGAAGTGTTGAGGATCGCATGATAGGTAAAAATAACGTCATCTGTGTTAACATCTTCACCATCACTCCATTTGTTTCCTTGTCGAATGTTGACTGTCCAGGTTTTATAATCTGCGGAAGCAGTCCAGTTTTCAGCTAACCAGGGGTACGCATGAGAAAGATTGTACTCCCCTCTTCTTCGTGCTAAACTCACATGAGTATTAGAGTAAATAAGTTCATCATAATAGCTGCTTGAAAGCTGTGGGTTAAAGCCGACATAGTCACCTGGTTGAGCAATTACAGCGGAAGCACCAATACCAGTCCAGTTGCCGATCATTGTTTGAATGCCATGGAAGGTATCAAAGCCTTGTAAGTTAGCATCAAGAGCCCAAAGTTGTTTTTCTTGTCGAATAATACAGGTGGGGACGTGGTCATAACACCATTGTTGATATTCTTTCAACATTTGAGTACGTTCATTTGGGTCTTGTTCTTTATAGATATCAGTCCATAATGCAGTAATATTTGGATAAGCCTGTGGAGTCCATTCCCCCGAGGTAGCAGGACCATCTTCAATCCAGTAACAATTGTTTGATGGGGGAAAGTAGTTTTATCATAGTATTCTTTATATGTAGGGTCAGGACTAGCGTCATAACCGACAAAGAACATATCATAACCACCATGTTCATAATCATAACCAGTACCGATTGGGTCAAGGAATAAACGGGGCATAATAATATCCCAGCGCCACCATTTGATGATAGTATCAATTCCTATTTCATTTAATGAATAGGAGATCCGTGCAGCCCATTGACTTCTAGCAGTATTTGTGGTTGGAGCTATAAGTGTCATCATGAAGTATGGTTCATAAGTTTCTTTAGTTGTTTCGTTGGTTCCTTGTGCAGACACATTATACTCATAACCGAATACTTCAGTTAAAAGTTCAAGAGCTTTGGTAGTATCGCATTCTCGAGCAGTTATAGTAGCTTCATATACACCAACGAAGTTAACCCCAATGGGGGAAGCAATGGCTGTTGCAAATCCCAAATGGAGTTCATCAATAATTTCTTCTCGAGGGACGCAATAATCGAAAGCTTGGCGAATTTTTTGACGATCAGATGAGTCTAGATTCTCATAATACCATTCTCGACCTTGATCTTTCCAGGGTACCCCACCTGACGTAGAAACTATTGGAAACGTCATAAATAAACTTAATACACTGAATAATACTAAACCTATTAACATAATTGGTTTTAGCTGTCGCATTTCTTTATTTCACACCTTCTTTAGATATTTTTAGAATACCTAATAAGGAAAAGAAATAGAATAATACTGCAAAACCCATAAATTTCCTAAATTTCGTCATTTTTTTACTACCCTCACGTTTTACTAAAAAGGGGATTAAATTGTGTTAACTTTTCCTTTTTGACCTTAAAAGCGCTTTGATTGATGAGTTTTTTTCACATGATTTCACTATTTTAATTACATCAAAACAGATTTTTTAATCCTAAATTGATAGAAAAATGGATTTTATATAATAGAAAAGAAAATTATGCTATTTTATTAACTTATGGTACTTTTTCATATTTATAACCTTTGTATTTAAGCGTGATTCTTCTGCTGCAAACGCCATTAAATGACTTTCTAATGAGGCTTTTGCACTAGTCATTGTATCATCGTAACCAGTCTTATTTTCAATAGATTGGAGAAAAGATTTGATTAATTCTCCATCACCGCCTCCATGCCCACTTTCAGGATCGATATTCATTTTTTCATCTAATATTGTCTGTTCTGTCCCCTCTAAATGGTTATATAATCGTAATCGGTCCCCTTCGTAAGGTGCTTCTCCAATCAATGTAGCTTTTGTACCATCAATCCGTATTGTTCTTCCTTCTGTATATGAAAAACCATGCATAGTAAAGGTTGCAGTAACATCATTAGCAAAATTGATTATTGTAACCTGGTGATCGACTACATCATTATCACAGTAGTAAACACAACGTCCATAAGGACCAGATTTTAGCGCTTCCCATTTTCCATCAAGAGTTAAATCATCAGTAATCGTACTTACAGGCCATCCATTATAGTTATCTATTCGTTGAAGACGTGGAATAATTTTCTTTAATTTGGAAGCTAACTGTGGATGTTTCATTACCAGATTAATAAGAAATTTTGTATATCGAGATCCTCCGCCTAGGGCTATGTGAAGAAAAGGGATAATATCAATATAAATACGAGGGGCATAGTATATACAAGTCGAGGCAGCAGAACAACCATCAGTGCATCTTTTAGGAGCTTCTTGAGGAGCATTCTCTTTAGTAAAGTGTGATAAGCTTCCAAAAGATGATATTTGACAAGGTTTTTCTCCAACAAACCAATAGAGTAAATCTAAATCATGACAGCTTTTTGCAAGAATCATTGGACTTGAACTTTCTTTTCTAGACCAGTTCCCCCGTACAAAACTATGGGCCATATGGTAATAACTTACATTCTCTCGATGATCGATAGTAATTATTTTACCAAGCTTTCCAGATTTAATTATATCGTTAATTGTGCTAAAAAAGTGGGTATATCTAAGAACATGTGCTATTCGTAATTGCTTACCTGTTTCTTCAGCTTTTTTCACTAATGCTATACAATCCTCTAAATTTGTGGACATAGGTTTTTCTAGAAGAACATCGTATCCTTGTTCTAAAGCTGCTAAAGTTGGTTTTATATGCATATGATCTTGTGTACAAATGAACGCGACATCAGCTAATTGGGGTTGTTGCAATAACTGATCCCAAGTTTTAAATTAATACTTCAAAGGTATATCGTGAGGTTCTGCCAATTGTTTTCTACGTTCAGAATTTGGTTCCGCAACAGCTATGATTTTTAACTCATTCGGATTATTTAAGGCATAATTTGCATAAACATCTTTTCCCCGATTTCCTGCGCCAATTACAATACCAGTTACAACATTCTTTGAACCCAATCAGACCACATTCCGAGTTACGTAACAAGTAACAGCACTTAAGGTACATCTGATAAACTTTCGTCATAAAAGCGTCTCTTATTGTTGAGATAAAAGGAAATATTTGATTTTCCTATGTTTGTAAAAAATCCTTGAGTTGAGGTAAATTCTTTTTTACAAGTTGTAAAAAGGTTTTTACAAAGTCTACAGACTAAGAATCTGGTGTTCAAATCAATAACTTTATATATGACTGTTATTCTTAATTTACATGAGTTTTAAAAGAATAGAACGACTTAAATGGGTTTTAAATATGGCAGATATCTTACAAGAATTAGGTGATTTAATCTGGTTAATTATACCATTATTGGCTATTCAATTAATGGTGCAGGGCCTTGCATTATGGCAATGGTACAAAAAAAAGGATTATCTTGGACAGAATAAGATGGCTTGGTTATTAATCATAATATTTGTTAATTTCTTTGGAGCTATCATTTTCCTCATTTATTGTCAAAAAATCGTGATTTACAGTGAAACAAAAGAAGAAGAAATTGACGAGTGGAAGGTATAAAATGTGAATAATATCATTGAGATTCAGAATTTATCTAAAAGTTATGGAACAATTAAAGCTCTAGATCAAGTAACATTGAATGTTCCTAAAGGTTCAATTTATGGTTATCTTGGACCTAATGGAGCTGGCAAGACCACAACGATGAAAGTTCTTGTAGGATTACTTCGATATTTTGATGGTTCAGTTAAGATCTTTGGACAAGAAGTAAAAACCGATACTGTTGAGGTGAATAAAAGAATTGGCTTTCTTCCTGACGCGGAGATGCCCAAGAATGATTCCATTCACAGATTTCTATCTTTGACTGCGAAGATGAATGGAATAAAGGATAGAGAAAATAGAATATCTGAGTTACTAAACCAACTTGGTTTACGAAAACTTCGGAATCGTAAGATTGGTAACTTATCCAAGGGTCAAAAACAAAGGGTAGGATTAGTAAACGCATTACTAAACGATCCTGAACTTTTAATCTTAGACGAACCCAATAATGGTCTTGATCCAATAGCACGTACACGAGTACTCTCTCTTTTGAAGGATTTAGCAAAATCTGGAAAAACAATCCTACTTTCATCCCATATCATTGGAGAGGTGGATAAAATTGCAACCAATTTAGCCATTATTCATCAAGGAAGGATTATTGAGCAAGGTAGAAGGTCAGAGTTATTTGAACGATATTTAAAACATGGAAAATATATTATTGCAGGAAAATTAGATCCAGGTAAAGTAACAACCTTAGAATACGTCACTTCTTGTGAACTCGATTCTTTGGGAAGATATCAAGTCACAACTTCTGGGGAAATAAACGAAGAACAGCTTCTTCTGGACTTAATTCAAAAATTTAATTCTAAAATAAAATATTTCTCCTCTGCAGAGTTTTCTCTAGAAGATTTATTCCTAGAATCGATCAATGGGCAATTAAAAAAAGGTGATAAGTAATGACTCAGTATAACTTTATGATTCAACTCAAAAATGATCTATGGAATGAAAGATTAAAATTCATAATATTGCTTTTTCTGTTTATGTTTCAAGTATTAACTAGTATTATAACGACATTTTATATGGAGGATATCTTTGCTCTCCTCAATATTGAATTTATTAGTCCAATCCCTCCAACAGGAGAGGCTGCATTTATTGATTTTCTCAGTGATCTAATTTTTTTTGGTATCTTGATTATGCCACTTGGAACAATGAACATCTTTGAAGCAGAGATAGATAATAATTCAATTAGCTATTCTCTAACAAGACCAATTGGTCGAACTAAATACAGTATTGCTAAAATAGTAGCTCGATTGATTGCATTGCTTTTCCCTTTTATTATAGCTACATTTGTAGGTTGGGTTTATATGGCTCTTATTTTCGAAATTTTCCCCCTTGATAGGCTAATTCTTTCTTTATTTATCATAGTCTTGTTATTTTTATATTTGGGAGTTATTACCAGTGCGCTAAGTACACGAGTATCAGCCTTAACTGCGGGATTAATCGCGATCGTATTGTTTCTAATCCAATTCTCCCTCTCTGTCATTCAACCTATTGAGTTAATTTCTCCGTTTGCCTATTCAAATCTATGGATTGATTTTCTTACGAATAATTGGGTTCCTGTCCATGAAATCGTGTTAAAAATATCCTTACTAGGTAGTTGGATTCTAGCTCCATTTCTCTTAATGATATATTCGATGAAAACAAGAGATTTTTGATAAAAAATTAATCATGTTTTTTAAAAGGATTAACAATATTTCTCCCAGAGGATAGATAAAGATAAAGGATTGAGAATATAAGACTGGTTAATATTA
>JAUUVJ010000233.1 GCA_030589605.1 Candidatus Hodarchaeota archaeon
CAAATTGAAAATTTACAGTCTGTTTATTAATGAATCTCTGTGATTTTTTCAAAGTAAGAAAGTATGCAAATTTGCAGTTCAAATAATAAAAGGTATAAAATAACCGTATAATTAAATACTATTTCACTACTAGAAGAATAAGATTGAAAAGCACTATAAATCAACAGATTTAAAAGAGCTAGCTAGATGGAAAAAAGTGATCTTACCAAAAACAATAGGGAGAGCAATTGGATGAAAATATACTTCTCTTACGATCCTGAAGATAGGTTTCTAATTAAAGAAATTTACGAATGCCTTTGTACACAACCAAACTTTGATATTTCTTTCTCGGAAATACAAATAGAACTGGATAGAAATCGTCCCAGAGTAATCCTAAACCAAACCCATGAACCTGAAGTATTTATCTTATTTTGGAGGAATAATATAACAGAAATACAGGAGATAGAGATAACAACTTCTAGACAAATTCCTACGATTAAAAAGAGGTTAGTGGTAAATCTAGGGGATTTAGTTCTACCAGAAGAACAATTTTCAACCCAAGAATGGTCTCAAATCGTTATTGATGAATTCGATGAAACCTTGCTATCTAGAGAATACTCTGAGAATGACAGGAAAAAATTTATTTCAAGTGTTGCAAACGAATTTGCAAAAAAAATCACAGAGGAAATAGGAAGAATTTGGTTTGTGGAACCAGGTTTACCCTCAGGATATCCATTTTTTTACGAAAAACACGTGATTGAAGAATATTTGAAAGGAAAAGGTGAGCTTTCTAAAGAATATGTAGAGAAAGGATGCTGTAAAGAATGGCCGACAGTGATTCATCAAATAAGAAAACATCCTTTAGAAAATCCTGTTCAAGCAAGTGATATAGGAGATTATCGAGATATTCCACCTGGTACAAATAATGTACAAAAGAAATGGAAAACAGAGAAAGATTTGGAATCTTTGAAATCTATAGAACCTCAAGTCATTTCCGCAGCCCTTGTTACAAAATTTGATCCTAAACAGCTTAAGGAATGCGGATTAACTTTTCCAGAAGCTGGACCTAGAAAATACCACTACTATCCAAAAAAAAATAGTTTAAATGTTGGAATTATAGTATCAGGTGGTATAGCTCCTGGGATAAATGCTGTTATCTCAGGTATCGTAAAAAGACACTTTTTATATGCCGGTATAGAAGAAAGAAAGCGAGAACCCTATAATCTAGAAATTTTAGGGTTTAATAGTGGTTTTTCGGGGTTTTTGCAACGATCTACAAATTTGTTTACAAAATTAACTCCAAACCAAGTTGAATCACAAACGAATTTAGGTGGTTCAATATTAGGAACATCCCGTACGGACGAACTCTTACATCCACATCCAAAAATACGCTTAGGGAACCTAATGAAGGTTTACGGTCAAATTGCTCGACTTGTAGACATTTTGTACATAATTGGAGGAGATGGTAGTATGAGAGCAGCTCATATGATCTGGAAGAAATCACAAGAAAATGACGAAAAGCATCCTTTGTCAGTGATTACTATACCTAAAACAATGGATAATGACATATTGTGGGTTTGGCAATCTTTTGGCTTTTTATCAGCTGTTGAGAGGGCAAAAAACGCTATACAATTATTAGAAACTGAAGCAAGATCTAATCCCCGACTTTGTATCATTCAGCTATTTGGATCAGATTCAGGTTTTGTAGCAAGTCATGCCGCCATAGCTAGTGGTGTATGTGATGCTGTTCTAATTCCAGAGATAGAATTTAGTATGGACGATCTTTTCAATCACATTAAAACGAAATTAGAAAATAAAAGGAAAAAGGACTCTGGAGGACTCTGGGGGGTGATTGTTATGGCTGAAACAGCTATACCAACAGATATTGATGAGTATATCGCATCTGAAACTAAGATATATGATCTACAATTAACTTCAGAAGAGCTAAAAGCCATTAAAATTTATAAACGGAATCGGAGGCGAGTTTTTGGTCAAACACCAGATGCTTTACGTTCAGCTGGTTTGAAAGTTGTTTCACATGTTCTTCAACAGAAAATAAATGAAATGAAAGATGATTATTGGAAAAATTTCAGAGTTTTTACAAATGAACCACGTCATCTTATTCGTGCAATCCCACCCAGCAGCTCTGACATAATCTTTGCAAACAGGCTAGGATCTTTAGCTGTCGATTGTGCTATGGCTGGCTATACTGATTTTATGATAAGTCAATGGTTAACAGAATATGTAATGATCCCACTAGATCTGGTTGTACTTGGAAAAAAACGTATACCTAAAAAAGGGATTTTTTGGAAATCTGTAATCGCAAATACAGGACAACCAGCAAATCTAGATACTTATACAGACAAAAAACGAAGAGAAGAAGAACTCAGAACAAAGCATAAAAAGGTTGAGGGGTTTTTGAATACTGCTCATAAGATAGAAACAACACAAGAAAGAGAACAATAACCCTTTTATCTTTTTTTTTAATTTTTATTAAATCTATGATCATTAGATTCTAATAGGAGGTTGAAGAATAATACCTAACTTTTCTTGGTTTACCCTTTTTTGTTTCTCCCCTTTTTGTAGTTTTTTTTCTGATTAACTTATTAGTGGTCATATCATTGAGAAGGACACCTACAATTGAGAATGGTAATTCGTATTCTAAACTCACTGAAGCTTGTGTACAACAATAAGGATCATTCGCCCTTGTTTTAAAATAATTTTGAATTTCCAGATACTTTCGGGTTAGTTCGCTTTTATAATTCTGTGTTAAAATGATATAATCTTCAAATAATGGAAATTCTTTTTGTACTTTTTTCTCCTGAATTAGTTGTTGAATGATATCAAGTATCTGAGTTGTTTCAACATCTAATGCTTTCGCTATTTCATCTACGTGCCGATCTTTTGTACTTTGAACTTTTTCTTCAAGATACATTATTATTATATCTTTCCATGCCATCTTTTGTTTTTTGGCTTTTGCAATCCGTTCCTCAATAGCAACAGCTCTTAGTTGTATTAACGTTGAATCCTCTAATATTGCTGCTTTTTTCTTATCAATCGCAATTTTTGTTTCTCCCCTTTTTGTAGGTACTTTTTTCTTTGTTTTTCTCTTAGCTGGTACTTTCTTAGCTTTTTTTGCCTTTGTTTTTGGCTTACATGAAGTACATAAATCACCAGCACGAATATTTGTTTGAATAAGTTTTCTCTCACTCATAAATGTAATAATATTTGCTTCTTTCTCGCCAGATAACACTTGAAACCATTTGTTAATGAGATCAAGTACCCCACGGTTATTACTTGCTATATTTTCATGCAATCCAAAGGGAGTGTTCCATTCTTCAATTGCTTTCAGTGGTTTCTTTGATAATTTCAGCTTAAAGGTTGATTCTTGTAACTCAAATTGAATACTAGTTGTTTTCAATGTTTTGATATTGGAATTATTATATTCGTGATTAAGCATAAATTCCCATACAGAATGAACAGTTTTAGCTGTACAGGATAATGGTAAGCTGCATTCACTACAAGCTTTCATAAAAAAACCCTTCATCGGTTTTAAAACCAATTCAGTCTATTTAGTACTGCTATCAACACACTATTAGTTTATAAAGATCAACTTTCAAATAATAACAAAAATTATTACTTATTTCTTTTTGATAATCGCATCATCCTAATTCGACAAGATTCGCTTATTTATTGATCTTCCTGCTATTAATCCTGAGACGCTGGCTTGAACTAATGATCGAGTAATCCCCGCGCCGTCACCAATGGCATATAATCCATTAACTTCGGTTTCAAGATCATTAGATACTTTAATTTTGGTGGAATAATATTTTGTTTCTACCCCATAGAGCAAAGTGTTATTTGAATTGACCCCAGGCATAATATTATCGAGAGCTTCGATCATTTCTAGGATACTACACAAATGTCTGTAAGGTAGGACAAAAGATAAATCTCCTGGAATGGCTTCTTTTAATGTGGGTTCTATTGTTGATCTTCGAATTCGTTCATAATTCGATCTTCTTCCTCGTTTGAGATCAGCAAGTCGTTGAACAATAACATTTCCTTTTGTTAACAGGTTAGCTAATTTACTTACAGAACGTCCATAAGCTAGAGGATCATCAAATGGTTCTGTGAATCTACTACTTACTAATAAAGCAAAATTAGTGTTTTTTGTTTCTTTTTCTTTACTTGAGTAAGAATGTCCATTTACAGTGATCCATTCCTCTCCTGTTTCTCGTTCATAGACAATTTCTTTAGTTACTTCTCCTTTCGGGCATACACAAAATGTTCTACATTCTTGTTCGAAAGTTGGTGCATAGAACTTTGCTTTGAACTCATATAATAAATCAGTCAGATGAGAACTGATTTCAGCTGGTAACTCTACTCTAACCCCAATATCCACGGGATTATTCTCTACGGATAACCCAATTCTCTTCGATTCTTTTCTAGTCCACGCAGCACCAGAGCGACCAGTTGCCATTATTACAAAAGATCCTTGGTACTCATCTTTATTGGTAATTACACCCTCAATTTTCCCATTTTCAATTACTAGTTCCTTTACGGTTTCATTAAAATGCACTACTACTTTAGAAGATGCAATTAAATGATCGTACATAGCCGTTAAGACCTGTGCACATCGATCTGTCCCAATATGAAGTAACCTATATGGTATTAGGGTAATTCCATACTTTAGAGCTGTTTTTCTTGCTTCATGAACAGCATCCCCTTTTCCAGTAACTAAACGGTTTCTAGATGTTCCGTAATGAACATAAAGTTCTTCTACTTCCCTCATATGTTTTTCAAGGGTACTCAATTGGATATAATCAGATAAATAACCCCCAATGTCAGCAGTAAGTGTGAGCTTGCCGTCAGAAAACGCACCTGCGCCACCCCATCCCTGCATCACTTCATTTTTCCCTTTTTTCCGATTAGCTACTCTTTCCCGAAGATCATTTCCACTATCAAACATAAGTATCTTAATATCTTTTTTTTCTGATTTAATAAGCTCTAATGCAGAAAAAATCCCCGCAGGACCAGTTCCGATGATTATAGCATCGTATTTTTGTGAAATATTCTTTTCAGAGTTCATTTTACCATTAAAGTGCTAGTTTCGATGATATATTTACTCTTTTCTGAAAACAGTTTTCATGTTCTTGGTCTCAGACTTCTTTTACTAACTCTATTCTTATCGTACTGATTAATATAACCACAAGGTAACTTATTACTGATGGAATTAGTGTGTAGCCATTATTGTAGGTGATTTATATCGGTCAGGCACTTTTTCAAAGATTACAGGTTGGATCGATGAAATAACGCGAAATTTGGAAAAACCTATTCTCATTATCATTACTGCCAAGAAACAAGATTTAGTAAGTAAAGAAGATATGCAGAAACAACTTTCAGAGTTAACAGAATCGTTTTCCTCAATTAATGATCGATATCCAAGTGTTTTCGATGCAACTAATTCTATCCTTGCCACTTCTGCAAAAACAGGACATAATTTATAAGAAATTTTTCAACTGGGTTTAGTTAAAGCATTGTTTTTCCATTATGAAGATAAAATCTGAGATGAAAATACACTAAAAATCTAGATAATTATTTTTTATGTCAAATATCCTATTTTCAATTGGTGTTTTAATATGTCAAACTCGTTTACAATTAATATGAAAAAAACTGGCCCAATGCAATTCACAACCACTTTTGATAAGAATTTTCCTGAATTGTTTTTTGACGAACCTGAATCCGTTGAAGGTGGACTAGACCAATATCCCAATGCCTCGCGCGTATTGACCGCAGCAGTCGCAAATTGTTTATCTGCTTCGTTTACATTCTGCACAAATAAAATGAAAGTTCCATTAAAAGAATTAGAGACGATAGCAACATGTACGACTGATCGTAATGAAGAAGGGTATATTCGAATTAAAACCATCCATGTTGAAATTAAACCTATATTTGAACCAGAGTCAGAGGAAAAGAAACAAAAAAGATGTATGAGTATTTTTCGTAAATATTGTGTGGTTTCAAAATCAGTTGAGGAAGGAATTGAAGTCTCTGTTAATATCACCTCATAATAGAATCTTTAACTGAAGTATTAAGGTAAAAGTTTGTAGAAAAATATTTCTATTCTTGATTAGCTTTCCTTTATTAAGCCTTCCTTTGTGAAAATGTCCTCAATGCTACTCATCCGATCATCAAGCCGCTTTTGGATAAGAGCGGAAAAACCGTCAAGTTCTTGATTTCCCATTATACCCAACTCCCTTGAATATTCATAATTGAGTTTGTCATAATCTGATTGACGACTGTTCATATATTTTTCCAGAATTTCCTGCATTGAACCCTCTTTTCCAATGAATCCCCTTAATAACCCCATTAAACCTAATCTATCTAAAGTATCAGCGTCATAAACCACTTTTTCTTCTGGTGTAATAGGGGGTATCCCTGAAGTTGGAGTATGTCTGATAACAACTCTGCATATTCTATCTCGGATTGATTTTTTTAGTTCTATACCGTCTAAATACTCCTCAGCTATACTTCCCCCAAATAAACCGTGAAAATCTGAAAAAATTGATGTTGTTTTGCCAATATCATGAAGTAAAGCCCCTGCGATTACAACAAAAGGATCAATAGGTTTATCGATTTGCTTAGCAATCATAATC